>WRIP01000027.1 GCA_009782665.1 Oscillospiraceae bacterium | reverse complement strand
AACACTTATATATCTATCACTGAGCACTAATTCGGACTTGCGTGTGCCACAATTGGAACGCGTCTTGCTGCTGGGATAATATCTGTCTGCTTTCATGTATTCTATTCTACCAAAATAGTTACTATACTCTATTTGGCGTATGAACTCATACAAACACTGACCTTGAATCGCTTTAGCTAATCGCTTCTTTTTCATCATTCCACATATATTCAAATCTTCCATTACAATAAAGCTTATTTTTTGCTTCACTATCTCAGAAGATATCTGATGTAGGTGATTATGACGAATATTGGTAAGCCTGAAATTTAGCTTAAAGCAGCATTTCATTTTATTATATTGCTAGTTTTACAGTAACTCTCTCCTTCCTTATTAGTTTGATATTTTCAAGATATCATGCACTACATTCTACGCTTTTTCTTAGTCAAGGATATTAGTAATAGCTAAAAACCCTCCTTCGATTACTCTATCGGTTCAATGGTATATCTTACGGTATGTTCTTCCTTAATTTTTCGTTCTGCAAGAAAACTCTCGGCTATCTGCGGGAATGCAATGTATGACAGCACGTCCTCATCACTCTTAGCTAAATCACCCAGAAATTCTTTTGCTTTATCAAACTCCTCCGGGTTAAGTGTCAACGCATAACGCCCTTTGATGGGCTTCTCATCGCCGAGTACCATCTGCAGAATCTTTCGATCTACCTTACCGGGAGCTGCGCCATACTCTCCTCTCAGGTAGGAGCGAACCTCTCTACCTACCGTCTTGTATCGCTCACCGGATAGTACATTGTTGGTTGCCTGAACACCTACCATCTGACTCATCGGGGTTACCAGCGGGGGATATCCCAGATCTGCTCTGACCTTGGGGGTTTCTGTCAAAACCTCCGAGAAACGATCCATAGCATTCTGCATCTTGAGCTGTGAGATGAGATTGGATATCATACCACCCGGTATCTGGTAGTTGAGTGCATCCGAATCGGTGCTGAGAACCAGCGGGTCAAGGACACCATTGGCGATATATTTATCTCTTATTGGTTTAAAGAAATCATTCACCTCTTTGAGTATAAGGTCGTCAAGATTCACTTCATAACCCAACTGTCGTAAGGCAAATGCTAATGTCTCGGTGGAAGGTTGAGATGTACCTCCCGAGAAACAGCTAGTTGCGGTGTCGATAACATCTGCTCCCGCTTCTATTCCTTTAAGGTAGGTCATGAACCCCAGTCCGGTAGTCATATGGGTATGAAGAACAATCGGAAGGTCAACCGCATCCTTGATGGCACTGACGAGTGAGTAACACTCTTGCGGGCTCATGATTCCTGCCATGTCCTTAATACAGATGGTATCAACCCCCATCTTTTCCATCTCTTTAACTAATGTAACAAACTTCTCCAGTGTATGAACCGGGCTGGTTGTGTATGATATGGTACCGGATGCCATAGCACCGCATTTTTTTGTTTCTTCAATGGATGTCTTCAGGTTACGCACGTCATTGAGAGCATCGAATATTCTGATGATATCTATTCCGTTAGCTACACTCTTCTGTACAAATCGCTTAACCACATCGTCAGAATAATGTTTATATCCCAGCAGATTCTGCCCGCGTAATAACATCTGAAGTTTCGTATCCGGCATCTTAGCTTTTATGTTTCGTAGTCTTTCCCATGGATCTTCTGATAAGAATCTGAGTGCCGAATCGAAGGTGGCGCCACCCCAGCATTCAACTGAGTAGTATCCGGCCTTGTTCATTGTCTCAAGGATAGCTTCAAACTCGGTGTATTCCATTCTGGTAGCAATAAGAGATTGGTTTGCATCCCGTAAAACCGTTTCGGTAAACTGCACTTGGCTCATTAATCTTCTCCCAGAGTTAATCTAGTGTATAGTTTGTGTCTGTTGACAGTGGCATCCTGTCATCTATTCTAAAAAAACCATCGTTATAATTATAACGATGGTAATCTAAAAATTCAATTGTTAAATCTAAAATATATTGTTTAATCGTTAGATAATCCGTAACCTTTAGGCTTCCTCTTGTTCCGATACATTTTCGACATGGATCCTCTTAACGGTGAATAGCAGTAAACACCCGACGACTAAGAATGCGATAATAGCACCCATCCCCCACATCATACCGTTTCTTTCGGCTACTGCTAGCACCTGTCCCCTGTTCTCATAGTAATTGCTCATCCTGAAGGAAAGAGCACCAAAGACTAAAGGACCAATGAAGGTTGATGTTCTACCGGCAGTGGAGAGGAATCCGTTAAACTCTGCTACCTTCTCGAGCGGTGCCAACTGAACCACTATACTTCGACTGACGGCTTGAGCTGCCGACAGCGCAAACCCGGCAATACTGGAAGCTACAAAGAACCATGTTACCGATGTAATGAAGAATATTGCTAGAATCGATAAAATCAGAACAACTAATGATATGAGCACCGACTCTTTTCCGCTTCGTTTATCGGCCATAATTCCAAAAATCCACGCTCCAATTGCACCGGTTATCTGAAGTAATATTATCAGAAGAATCAAATCGGTATCACCCAAACCGAACAGAGTGCCTCCTATGATGGCAGCAAAGTCCATCAACATCATTATACCATCATTATATATGAGGTAAGAGAACATATATTTGATGAACTCACGGTAGGATTTTGCATCTCTGAAGGTGTCTGCGAGGTTTTTAAATGCATGTTTTAGAGCGCTTTCCCCTTCAGGTATGCCTGTGGCTTCCTGTGTCTCCGGCACCCAGAAGAAACTGGGTAAAGAGGCGAATAAGAAGAATGCGGCAGCTATCAGAAACGAGATGGGAACAAAAAATCCATCCAGCAGTTGTATAGGTATCAGAACTGCAACCAGTGCCAGGATACCTCCGAGCATTCCCACGGCCCAGCCAATACCAGACACTTTACCTATTGTTTCAGGTGTTGATACCTCAGGTAATAAAGCATCATAGAACACCTGAGACGCACGATATCCCAGTTCGGCAAGGATGAAGAATAACATCGCGAGGAATACATCCCCTTTTCCCACAAAGAACAAACATGTGGTAAATACACATGAGAGTAATGTGAAAATTATCATGAATTTCTTTTTGCCTCTGGTAAAGTCGGCAATTGTTCCCAGAATCGGAGAAATAATTGCGACCACAGCCGCTGCTATTCCCACAGAAAGCCCCCATAACCTCGTCCCTTCGGCACCATCTCCGACTACCACATTTTTAAAGTATATAGAGAAGACAGCTAACAGGATAATGGAAGCATAAGATGAATTGCCAAAATCATAGAAGTACCATGATATTCTGGCTCGTTTTTCCTTTTTGATCAACTCTTTGTCCATATTTCACTCCAACTTTTTAGTATTTGGTAATTATCGCTTTGGAATTAGTATTATCCAGTTCCTTTTCGACCACCGTTAACATTTTACTGAGCAACTCCATCTCTTGTTCGGTGAATTCTCTTCTTATTCGATTCACTACATTCGACATATCCTGATCATTGAGCTTAGCGTAATCATAATATTTCTGTGTGAGTTCGAGATAACTCTCTCTTCTGTCCGTCTCGGAACGTACCCTCTTGAGATACCCTTTATCCTCAAGTGCATTCACCTTATATGTAGCACTCGGAAAAGACACCCCGATAAACTCAGCAAACTCACCAATGGTTGGTCTTGCCAAACTCTCAATAATGTCGACCGAAAACATCTCTGTAGCGGTGAGAGAACTCTCCCTCTCCTTGAGCTCGGTAAAAACTCGACGGTAGAATGCTATCCTCATCTTGCGGTAGATACTCAAGATGTTCTTTTCAATCATTTCTCCAATACCCTCTTGCTATTCCAAAGTTAATAACTATACCTAGCGTCAATATAGCAAAAAACCGGTTAACTAACAACCGATTTTAATGATATTTGTTAAAATTTTTTAATTTAATTTACCCTCTGTTGGTATTTCTTTAGTTTCCGATAAAAAAGCAGCGATTTTCACTGAAAGATCCTCTAGAATTCTTCCCCTGTTCTCCTTTGTCGCCCAGCTCAGACGAGGGGTAATGATACAATTTTTAGCCTTAAGTAGGGGGTTATCTTTCTCAATCGGATTGGTGGACACGGTATCCAGAGCCGCTGCGGCAACCTTACCGTCAGCTAGTGCATCTGCTAGGTCCGCTTCCTTTATGAAGTCATCCGAGAGGTTACTTATGATGATTACTCCGTCCTTCATCTTCCGGATATTCTCAGCGCGTATAAGCTGTTTGGTTTCACCAGCAGGGGGACTGCACAACAGCAATATCTCCGATTGCCGTATCAAGACATCTAGATCCACAAACGCGTATCCGTCTGTTGACGAGTATCGATCATAGAAACTGACGATCATCCCCAGTGCCTTTGCCATATCGGCAAAGATAGCAGCTGCCGCTGAATAACCAGCAATCCCTAATTGTTTACCCGACAGTTCGATTGGTGTCGAAAGCCAATAGCAAAAATCCTCGCAGTGTTCCCAATCACCTCTCATAACCGAGTCACTATGGTTCTGTATTCGGTGACAGATCTCAAGTAATAACGCCATTGCCGTTTGTGCTGAGGAATATGCACCGGTACCCTCTACGGTGAATGTCGTAACACCAAACTTGATAGCTACGGTCGGATCGACACACACTTTACCGGTATCAACCGTCAGTACCATCTTCAAATTTGTACAGCTCTTAAGAATTTCTGCCGAAAGTGGGGTGCGGATGGTAATGACTATATCCGCATCCCCAATTCTCTTTATTATCTCTGGGTGGTCATTCTCATCTGTTCGATCATAACAGATAACCTCACCCTGTTGTTCCAATACATCCCATGGTAGATCGCCGGGATTTATGGAATAACAATCAAGAATGACAATTCTCATTACTCCTCCAAAACCTGAGTAATTCGGTCGATTAGTCGTATGCGCCACCCATGATCTTCATTATCTCGTCTACGCTGTCGGTCTTACTCATGAGATCCATACGTTTTGTTTCTTTCACATGAAGGCGCTCTGCCAACTCCAAAACATCGTCCAGTTTTTCAGACGGGAACTTACAGGCTCCATTCTCATCCATGTGTACTATCTCTCCCGGCATCAGATCCATACCGCAGATATTTACCGGAACATTAATTGCTTCGAGAGCAAAGGTTCCGTGTCCGGGGGTCACTCCAGTCAACATGTATTGAACTCCCATCGGGCGTATTTCGTCAACATCGCGGGAGGGGCCATCCGACATAACTCCCACTACTCCGGCAGCTTTGAACGCGGTGAGCATATTACCACCCATGAGACCATTCTTGTTTTTAATGTATTCCGGAAGGTTTTGTTTGACGGCCAGTATAACCGGCTGAGGTGAGGCTTGAATGGCTGCCAATAGATCCTTCATGCCGAGACGGTTAAAGGTAGGATCCGGCATACCATATACACAGGTAATGACATAACCGGCTCTTCTTCCAAGCTCTGGGAACATGCATTTCAGGGATTGATCGGTATACCAATTGACCTCCCAGGGATTATATAGCCCCAGGCATAATTCTTTATCCGCCGGATAGGTAGCAACAACGTTTGTAATGGATGGGGTGTCATATTTGTGTAGCAGTTCGATTTTTTCTTTAGACATAGTTAGCTCCTTATTAATTTTTTAGCAACACACTTGCTTGGTTTTATAGTAAGGTATTACAGAGCATATTTCAATGCTGAAAACCTTTTTCAGCAGGATATATAGGGATAACCTTCTGATATTGTTAAATAAATCAACCTATATCAAACTACAACCGACTGCTACTCTCATAAGAGTCAATCTGTTGCGTACCAAGGGAGAATAATTCAAAAGCAGTTGAAGCTGTTCCAGATGTAGATCAATATCTAATAGGTCTGTCTTAGCACCTACTGTTTCCAGCATATCTCGAAGCTCATTACTCTCGGGTATTCTTGAGATAATCAACCTAACCTCATCCCATCGTTGGACCAGAGTTTCAGCTACATCAACCGGTGCACAACACCGAGTGTTTTCATGAATTATGTCTTCCGACAGATTGCCGAACACTTGTTCAATTTCTGCGGTTTGCGGCATCATATATGGCAGTACTTTCCCCTTTAGTTGATGTCTGCTCATGTTGGCGAGATCATGATAAACTCTCGAGACGAGTATTGATGTTACCCCGACCTTCTCTCCGTGTAGGTTGGTGTTGTTCCCCAGTACATTCATCTCGATCATGTGAGAGACATGGTGTTCTGCTCCGCTAGCTGGTCGTGAGTTTCCCCAAACCTGCATAACCAGTCCCGACAATACCAGACCGTACATCAGCTTTTCATAAGACTCATATCTCTTGGCCAAGAGCCCGCCAAGGCTCTCCTGCATGGCATTTACCGCCTGCCGCATAATTGCAGCTATTGCGCCAGAGTATGGCTCGTTTGAGATAGAGGCTGCTATCTCCCAATCTGCTAGCGAAATATGCTTACCCAGTAGATCACCGACACCGGATGCAGTGAGTCGTATCGGTGCATTAGCCACTATCTCAAGATCTGCTACCACTAACGCTGGAGCAACACCAGGCATGGTCTTCTTGTATCCCTTCCAGGTCATTGCCGATACTGCGGAACTAAACCCATCAACAGAAGCTGCGGTAGGACAGCTTATGAACGGTAATGCTTTCTTATGGGCACAGTACCGCGTGATGTCATGTATGGTTCCTGTTCCAAAGGCTATCAGGAGATCTTTTTCGGTAATTTGTCTCAGTACCCTTTCGGTCGCTATTTCATCCGCATGTAGATTGTGCTCCGGTAGTTGAATAACCTCATCAAAGGACAGGGCGTATCGGTCGAGTATCGGTTTGGTGTTGCTGTCACAGATCAAGACAGAGCGACCAACTAGCCCACAGTCATACAGCTCTCTTTCTAACCGAAGCAAAGCACCAGGCTCAATAACTATCCGTTTGGTTTGCATAACCGTATCAGAATCTACCCCTATACTGCGAGATATTTCTTGTGATGAGAGAATCATGTTACTTTCTTTCTACTCCGTCATGTTCTTTATGCCACTGTTCAATCTGTAGCAGTCGTTCCTTTACCCGTTTTTCACTGCCTTGTTCGGTAGGGATATAGTAATGACGATCCTTGAGTGAATCCGGCAGACACTGCATACTGGTTATCTTATCTTCATAGTTATGTGCATACATATAATCCTTGCCGTACCCGAGCTGTTTCATCAATCCGGTTGGAGCATTTCTGATGGTCAGCGGTACCGGTTCAGATATTGTGTCATTAGCATCTTTAGCCGCTGCCTCATATGCCGCAGTCAATGAATTAGACTTAGGTGCCAATGAGAGATAGGTGACTGCATGTGTCAGATGGACGTTGCACTCCGGCATTCCGATAAAATGACAAGCCTGATAGGCAGCAACCGCGACCTCTAGTGCCCTACTATCTGCCATCCCGATGTCTTCACTTGCAAATCTGACAATTCTACGTGCAACATAGAGAGGATTCTCACCCGCTTCTAGCATTCGTGCGAGCCAATAGATAGCTGCATTTACATCAGAATTTCGCATAGATTTGTGCAGAGCGGAGATAATATTATAGTGCTCTTCTCTGTCTTTATCATAGAGCAATATCTTTTTACTGGTGACCTGTTCCAGCACTTCGCTTGAGACTACTATCGAATCATCAACCTCAGGGCTGTTGATGATGACCATCTCAAGAGTTGAGAGTGCTGTCCGTGCATCCCCGTTGGCGAAGTTAGCGATCATCGACAACATATCATCAGAGATATCGATATTCTGTTTGCCGAATCCCCGTTCATCATTCATGGTCCTGACTAACAGTTCATGGATATCCTGAACACTCAGCATATGCATCACAAACACCTTGCATCTACTTAAAAGAGCGGCATTTACCTCGAAGGATGGATTCTCTGTGGTAGCGCCGATGAGGATGATGCTACCGCGTTCAACATAAGGCAGAAAAGCATCCTGTTGTGCTTTGTTAAATCGATGAATCTCATCAATGAAGAGTATGGTTCTTCGCTCCATCAGACGCATCTGTTCTGCTTCGGCCATCACTGCCTTAATCTCCTTGATGCCGCTGGTTACAGCAGAGTAGTCGATAAACTGTGAATTGGTCTTCTCGGCAATAATGCGTGCTAGAGTGGTCTTTCCGACCCCGGGAGGACCCCAGAAAATCATGGAAGACAACATATCTTTCTCTATCAGCCGTTGTAGGATCCTGCCTTCTCCTACTAGATGCTCTTGACCCACAAACTCCGATAGACTCGATGGTCTCATGCGACTAGCGAGCGGCATATTAAAGTCATAGTTCTCAAAAAGTGAATTCTGTCTCATTTCTACTCCATCCATCCAGGGACAGTATCTTTGGGGTTATCGCTGTAATGGTACATCGTTTTGAGACGTTGGACTATCTCAAAGACAATAGGACATCGTTGTGCATAATCCATGACGCTGTATAAACTATAAATTCGTTCCGGCATATCGGTATGCGG
Organism: Oscillospiraceae bacterium; assembly: GCA_009782665.1. Lineage (GTDB taxonomy): Bacteria > Bacillota > Clostridia > Oscillospirales > Ruminococcaceae > WRIP01. Next base: position 2,373 of record WRIP01000027.1, on the reverse strand, counting down.
AAAACTCTTGCATTCTATGGGCTTCACCGACTGTATTCGACATCTGCCGTCCGGCTCAAGAAAACTACAGGGTCCCTTAATGATTAAGCCTTCATCATCTTCCGTTAGAAATGTTTCAACAAACTCCTCACATGACATCTCTATGTACCCGGCTGCATTAACGATATCGTCTTCACAGAAGCTTACATCAAAATCACGACAACAGTTAGCACAATGACAACAGTCATACCCATTAAACAACTGCAGATGCAGTCGTTTAAACTGTTCATCCAACCTCTTAGGGTCAGCGTTCCTCTTAAGGAAATGACGAAATCTTAAGTTTTCATCTATATATTCCTGAGATATTTGTTCCATCAGTTCAGGTTTTACCACTTCGGTCACATCTTTCCTTTTAGGTTCTATCGATTAAGTTAAGTATTGCCAGGTCATCTATTATATATCGATATGACGGTTGTCAGTAAGGATTGTTCTCTTGAATCACCACCAACCATAATATGGAACTCACCGGGTTCCACCACCCTTGTTTCATCTGCTCGTACCAGTGAAAGTGATGAGTAATCAAGATTGAAACTAACGGTCTTAGTCTCTTTAGCTTTTAACGGTACTCTCTCAAACTCAATCAGTTGCTTAACAGGAGTGATGATTGTACTCACCGGGTCGTTAAAGTAGAGTTGAACTACCTCAACTCCGTCACGACTGCCGACATTAGTAACATTTACACTAACGAAGATACCCGTATCATCGGTTAATACCTCGAGGTCGGAAAATCTGTATTCGGTATAGCTCAGTCCATACCCGAACGAGTAGAGTGGGCTTTCCGGCAGATCACAATACCGTCCTCCGTGCCATCCAGGTAGTTGATTATAATAGACGGGCAACTGTCCCACATGATGTGGGAATGATATCGGAAGCTTACCGGTTGGGTTCAGTCTTCCGAAGATAGCCTCAGCAACCGCTAACCCTCCGTATTGACCTCCGTTGAACATTGCAAAAAGTGCATCGGAATCGGTCGCAACCTCTCCCAGACACAAAGGTTTGGATGCCACTAAAACCGTAACTATCGGTTTGTTTAACTGTCTGAGCCGCTTGAATAATTCCAGCTGTGCTCCGGATAACGATAGACAGGCTCGATCTTTGGTTTCTCCGAACTGTGCGTACACATCTCCGACTGCCAGTACAATCACATCGCTCTGGGCGGCAATCGCTGTCGCTGCTTCAATGTCATCAGTATCGTCACCCACAACATCACAGCCCTTATGGTGGATCACAGATACCGACATCTCTGAGGCAATCTTCTGTAGACCAGAAAGCAGAGTGTATGTTTCTTCTGACGCAGAAAGATTCTCTGTCTGTTTTGGATGACTGAAATATGTCCAGTCTCCGTACTGTGCAAATACATCATCCGCATTCGGTCCTATTACTGCTATAGTTTTAATATCAGCTGACAGCGGTAAGAGGTTCTGTCGGTTCTCTAGCATTACCAGGCTCTCACGAGCCGAACGCAGATTGATCTCTTGATGAGCCACAGACCCTATTACTTCTGTCGGCATCTTCTTTTCTGGCTTTTCGAATAACCCTGCTTTGAACTTCATAGTTAGAATACGTTTGACCGCTTCATCGATATCGGCAATGTCAAGCTTACCGTTTTCGGCTAACTCCAGTATTGCATCGTATGAATCAAAGGTCACCATCATCATATCATTACCGGCATTGACTGCAAGACGTGAGGCCTCCTTCATGTCGGCTGCGACCTTCTGATCAACGATGAGATGTCCGATATTATCCCAGTCGGTCACAATGAAACCCTCAAATCCCAACTCTTGCTTGAGTATAGTCTTCAATGCCTTTTCACTAGCGGTGAAGGGAGTTGAATCTATCGAACCATATGCGGTCATTACGGTTGCACATCCAGCTGCGATTGCCGCTTCAAAGGGCGGCAGAAACACCTCACGCAGTTTTCTAAAGGTCATCTCAGTATCAACCCCGTCTCGAGCTCCGGTTGCTTCCCCGTAGCCGATATAGTGCTTTGCACAGGCTAAAATACTGTCATCGGCAGCAAGATCATCTCCTTGATAACCTCTTACAATTGCGGCGCCCAATCGACCTGCCAGGTAGGGATCCTCGCCAAACGTTTCATCTATACGACCCCAACGGGTATCTCGTCCCAGACAGAGTACCGGCGAGAAGGTCCAGTGTAATCCGTCTGCTGCAACCTCTCTAGCGGTAACCCTACCCACTTGGTAGATCAAGTCGTCATTCCAGGCAGCTGCCAACGCCAGTTGAGATGGAAATATAGTTGCCTTTCGATGCAGAGCATGTCCATGTATAGCATCTATACCAAAGAGCAAGGGGATGCCTAGTCGGGTCGAGATA
>WRIP01000026.1 GCA_009782665.1 Oscillospiraceae bacterium | reverse complement strand
CGAATCTTTGGCTCTACCCTCGAGTGTATACCCGGTCGCTTTTTGAACTGCCGCTTCACTCCAAAATGTTCTTACATCAGCAAACAACTGTGGTCGGTTGGTCAGTAACTTTCCGAACAGCATAGTAGCACCATTGAGTGTATCATTTTCGGTCGCAAATACATACGGTTCTCGTGCACCTTCCCAGTCAAAGTTCGAGTTGAGTAGAGCTTCAGGGAAATCACAGTTGGGATAATAATCGGTCCATTGACGCTGCCCTTGGAATCCTGCAACGATAGCATTATGACCTAATTTCTCTTCACCGAAAAACTCAGGAAGCTGCTGATTCCCATTCATCAGATCTTTGATGATACACATCATCTTGACCGAGAATTCCAGATCCTCTTGTAGTTGCTGCTCACTCCGTTTCAGACTATCGGGGTTTTTATCAAATCCCATTACACATCTGCTTCTGGCCCATTCCATCGCACGTTCAAATTCATCTTTATTGTAGATTTCAAGATCCATCCGACGGATGACCTCAACCTCATCCACCGACTCTACCCGCATACCCAGATATTCTTCAAAGAAATCCGCATCGATGAAGCTACCGGAGATACCCATACACGCAGAACCTATCTGCAGATAGGATTTCCCTCGCATGGTCACAACAGCGACTGCAGCAGTTGCAAAACGTATCAATTTTTCGCTGACATCCTCCGGGATCGTCTCATCGTCTGCAGCCTGTACATCATGTCCATAGATGCCGAATGCCGGTAGACCCTTGCGTGCATGTGCAGCCAATACCGATGCTAGATAAACTGCTCCCGGACGCTCGGTACCGTTAAATCCCCAAACACCTTTGATGGTCAAGGGGTTCATATCCATAGTTTCACTTCCATAGCACCAACAAGGGGTTACTGTGAGGGTTATGCTGACGCCCTCTTTTCTGAAGGCATCTTCAACTGCAGCAGCTTCCGGTACCCTTCCGATTGTTCGGTCAGCCACAATCACTCGGACCGGTTCTCCATTGGAGTATCGAATGTGTTCCCGCAGTAAGGCTGCTGCGTTTTTTGCCATCATCATGGTCTGTGCCTCGAGGCTCTCACGAACCTGTAGCACCCCTCGTCTTGCGTCAATGGTCGGTCGAATTCCGATTACGGGATAGTCTCCTATCAATCTGTTTACAGCCATATTCTTCCTCCTATATTTCCCCTGGTACATCAGGGTTATTATTTGCAAAATTTTGCAGTATGACCATAGGTTCCACTCGGCTTTGGTTACGAACTGTGATACCCTGTTTCGCTGCCTTCTCAGATACGAAGAACTCGTCTTCGGAGATGGTATCAAAGCGGAGCAACCCGGGAGCCTCACAGTTAAACCTGCCAAACTGTCCATAGCCTTGGACGACAATTGCACCATAACAGGCATTGTCGGTCAACAGAATCTCGGTACCGGGAGCTATTGTCATCTCTTTAGCCGCTATCCACTCGTTTGCGTATACAATCCATTTTTCAGTCAGTCCCGGTTGTTTTGCTTGCAAGGGTATCGGTTTTCTGAAGTATTTACTCCTAAAGTCTGGTCTTGTGCTTTCCTGCCAGTTCAGTTGTTTAAAGATTGCCTCCATGTCGTTCTGTTCATGCTCAGGGGTACAACCGATGAGCAGTCTCAGATCGTTGACCTCTCCAGCTGTCACGTTTTCAAAGATGGTATTGACATCACTGTTCCATTGTGGCTCATATGTGAGTACCGATCCCGGAGCATGAATAATCCCGGCTGGAACATACCAACCGGTACCCAGTTGAATACGAAAGGCTCGAGATAATTCGGTTATTCGGGTATCCCTGACGGTATAGTTATGGAGAGCTTCAACTATCTCCTCTTTCGAGGCTGAGGGATCAAATCCGAAAAATGTGTAGGGGAAACTCCCCATGTGATTATTGTATTGAACTGGAAAATAGTAGGCTTCCGGCTTTCCGTGTCGCCCTATACGTGCCGCATCATGTTCTGTCAGATGCAGGTGATGGAACAACGGTTTGTTGTTGTCGAAGAATTTGGCATAGGTGGGCCATCCACCATATCGATCCTGTAACTCCTCGCCCACCAACTCCTGTCCGAGCAGTTGGACAAACTCCATAAACAGGATCTTTTCTGATTGATCTTGATCCCAGACAAAGCTCATCGCTTCATATTTACCTGTGTCGGGACCGTTGTCGGCTCGGGTGACCGAACCAAACCATCGTTCGGTTATGGAACCTCGGTGCATACCGAGTGCAAAATAGTCATCCGGATGAAGTCGCAATCGTTTTCCAGGTTCGTTAAAGGGTCGAGGAACCCAGGTTGGGGTCAGATGCAGTATCCCTTCTCCCTGTTTGAAAATCTCTCTGATTCTGTCGTTAATCATGTTTTTACCTCTTTATGTAGTAATATCGCAATGCTAGAGTTGAAGCGGTCACTGCCTTTAGCAGATCACCCGGAAGAAAAGGGATGATTGTAACCGATATCGCTGCCGTAACGCTAACTCCTGTGGTCAGAATGTACCAACTACATCCGAATAGATATAGTACGATTAGCCCTATTGCCATCGAAATCAGATGTGCCGTGAACCGCTTCAGACGTCTTGAGAACACTCTAGATAGATATCCTACCAGGAATGCCAGTATGGGATATCCCATGATATATCCACCGGTCGGACCTAGAATGACCCCAATTCCGCTGTTAAAACCAGCAAATATCGGTAGTCCGACCATCCCTAAGAGGATATACATGATAACCGCAAGGGTACCGTCGATTACACCGCACAACACACCCGAGAGCATGATGGTCAAGTTAGCGAGACTCAGAGGTACCGGAGTGAAGGGTAACGGTAATGCGATCATCGCCGAAACCGATATGACCGATGTCATTACTGCTACTCTAGCTATTCTGTCAACGCTTAACTGCATCACTACAATCCTTAAATATTGTTGCTTAGATTATATCATGCAGCTTTTTTGTTTGACAATTGATACGGTTGCAATTGCGTCATTCAACAACATCAACAATAGCAGAAATATCGACTTTGTCCAATTGTTGATAACTATGTGGCAATTGTCAAACAAATCCGGTAAGCTGTGATATTTTTTCAAAATTTCATAAAAAGCTCTTGTGTTTTGATTCAAAATGCACAGAAAAACATATGGTTTGGGTCAGAAACTTTTCAACCTTATCAACAGAGTTATCAACAAAGACTGTTACAAACGACGGATTTAGAGAGAATTTCAGCGGTGATTTGTAAAGGAAAAGTAAAATTGTGGCTAATCGATGAACAAACTAAGAATAGCATCTTCAAACCCCGATATCGGTAGTAATAGCCGCTCTCTATTCAAGCTGATACAGTCTGTCGGAATATGGTCTTGTTAAAAACTCGATAAAAGGGTAAAATTATATCAATACACCAAGAGGTTGTGTTCTTTTTTTGTATCATATATTCTCTTTCATTTCGGGTGGTTTAAATAGACCAAACTCGACAAGCAGAAATACACTCCGAATAAATCTGTCAGACCAAAAAAGAATTTTGGCAGACCGTACTTCAATAAGGTTAAATAAAAATTATCTACATCATCGAGGTCTTTATCATGAGTAATCTAATACTAACCGACAATGCCCGTGAGGTTTTAAACCGACGTTATCTGAGACATGATGACGATGGTCAACCTGTTGAAACACCTGAGGATATGTTTCGTCGAGTAGCCGACACCGTTGCGGCTGCCGACAGGCTATACGATACTACGGTCGATATATCCAAGGTCGCAGATCGGTTTTACGAGATGATGACCAATCTATTATTTCTACCTAACTCACCGACATTGATGAATGCCGGTCGTCCTCTAGGTCAACTCTCGGCATGTTTTGTACTACCGATTGAAGATTCAATGGAAGGGATCTTCGAAACGATTAAGCAGGCAGCCCTGATACACAAATCGGGAGGCGGTACCGGGTTTTCTTTTTCCCGTTTGCGCCCTATTGGATCGTCGGTCCAAACCACCGGAGGAATCGCTTCCGGTCCCATAAGTTTTCTAAAGGTGTTTAACATGGCGACCGAGGCGGTGAAGCAGGGCGGAACCAGACGCGGTGCAAATATGGGCATTCTCCGGGTGGACCATCCCGACATACTCGAGTTCATAACCTGTAAGAGTGACAACTCTGACATAACCAACTTCAATATATCGGTAGCAATCACCGAACAGTTTATGAAAGCGGTGGAAGACGACACAGAGTATCCACTAATAAATCCCAAGGATAATAGAACGGTCAAATACCTAAAGGCTCGCGATGTCTTCTGGAAGATAGTGGACAATGCCTGGAAAAACGGAGAACCAGGTGTAGTCTTCCTCGACAGAATAAACCAAGATAACACAGTTCCATCTCAAGGTGAGATTGAATCCACAAACCCCTGTGGAGAACAACCACTACTTCCCTACGAAAGCTGTAACCTAGGTTCTCTAAATCTAGGGAAGATGGTCTATCTCAAGGAGGACGGAAGCTATGATATAGATACCAATCTACTGGGAAACACCATATATGATGCGATACATTTTCTTGACAATGTAATTGACATAAACAACTATCCACTCGAGACGATTGCAGAGAAAACCCGAACCACCAGAAAAATCGGGTTGGGGGTTATGGGGTTTGCTGATATGCTGCTGTATCTCGGTATTCCGTATGATTCTACGGCAGCGGTCGCCATGGCAGAGAAACTCATGAGTTTCATCAATCGCATTGCACACCAAGCCAGCGAACACCTAGCAAAAACCAGAGGTGCATTCCCATTATTTGATGTGAGTATCTATTCCAACGGTAACCCGATTCGCAACGGTACCGTCACGACTATTGCACCCACCGGCACTATCTCGATAATTGCCAATGCCTCCAGCGGTATTGAGCCGATTTTTGCATATGCCTATACACGCAATGTAATGGATAATACCAAACTCATAGAAACCAATCCCATACTGTTGGAACGGCTTACATCAGAAGGTTTGTTGACCGATGAGCTTATGGTGCAGATTGCCACAAAGGGTAGTATTGCGGAGATTGAAGAGATTCCACAACAGATACGTGAACTTTTCAGAAGTGCTCACGATATTGCTCCCGAGTATCATCTGCGAATTCAGGCAGCTTTCCAAAAGCATACCGACAATGCGGTCTCGAAAACTGTAAACTTTGCTAACCACGCGACTCGGGAACAGGTCGCTGAGGTATTCCTGCTTGCATACAGTTTAAACTGTAAGGGTGTCACCATCTACCGTGATGGCTCGAGAGAGACACAGGTGCTAACCATAGACAAGAAACAACCGCAGGTTATCCAACCAGAACGGCAGTCGCACTCCGAACTACCTGCAAATTTCGGGAGTATTCGCCCGCGTCCACGTCCTGAGATCACCAAAGGGTTTACCGAACGAGTCAGAACCGGTTGCGGCAATCTGTACATAACCGTCAACTATGATAAGACCGGGATCTGCGAGGTGTTCACCAGTACCGGAAAAGGTGGTGGTTGTCCATCTCAATCGGAATCAACTGCCAGGTTGGTATCTATTGCCATACGTTCTGGCATCTCGGTTGATGAGATCTACAGCCAGCTAAAGGGAATTAGGTGTCCCTCAACAGTAAGGATACCGGGACTAACCTGCGTATCCTGTCCCGATGCAATTGCGAAGGTCATTCGCAAAGTTGCGCAATTCCAGGAGAGCAAACTTAATGGGTTTGATCTGGAACAAGCCAACATCATCGGAGAACCTCACAAGAATCTTAACCTCAACTTCAGCTACCCAAATCCGACAAAAGCATCAAAGGATACCACTGCCGCAGAGGGTATATATGAGTTCCCCGACGACATTGAAGAACCAGTACATGACAACCTCTGTCCCGAATGCGGCTCACTACTGGAGTTTGACGGTGGGTGTATAATCTGCCGCAACTGCGGCTACTCTAAATGTGGGTAGAGAACTTGGTCTAAAGGACTTTTTACCCTATAATGACACGAGCAAAACACCACGAGGAAACCACCATGCCGATTAGAAATAAAGTAAAGGAGAGTCTAACTAAGGATTCATCGGCTGTTGGGTTGTCGTTACTCTCATTTATACTCTTAAGCCTAGTGTTCTCTTTTATCTTCGGCAGTATCAGTTTTTTGGTTTCGATTAAGTCATGCCCACTGACATTTATTGCGGTCGACATTATCATCTATGTAATTGTCTTCGGTACTACCATAGGTATAATGACAGTAGCATTTCCACTATCTCTATCCAAAACCATTCCACGATTTACCCTCTTGGCGATACCGATATTCCTAGCACTCTTTGTCATTGCGAACTATATCGGGTACTTTTCCAAAGTGTTTTTTGATTTTATCGGTATCTACGGTCGCAGTTTATTTCGACCAAAACCGACCGATTGGCTGGGTGCAACTCTATTATTGGTTCAGTATACTGTTCTGCCGGCTATTCTCGAGGAGTTACTATTCAGGAAAGTATTACTTTTTCGTCTCAGGCGGTTCGGTAATACCGTTTCCCTTTTCATCTCTGCATTCATATTCGCAATCTTACATTTCGACATACCGAGTTTCCCGGTAGTGTTTTTTATCGGGTTAATACTCGGTTATCTAACCCTAAAATACATGAGCATTATACCCGCTGTCATTATCCATTTTCTATATAACCTTACGGTGGTTATCCTTAGCGATCTTGACCATATGCTCACTGAAGATTTCATCAATTCACTCACCCGCAATATCCTATCTTTCGGCAGTATCTCTTTTTGGTTGTTGGCCTTATTTGTGACAATAATTCTTCTTCAGGGGCAGTTTCGTAGGGTCTTTGGCATTAAAGGACCAAAAGCCCTTGACCCTCCAGAAACACTGTCTTCCTTCATTAAAACCCGGTCGGTTATGTTTTTTCTAGCGATTTCAGTGACCATGATGCTGATATACGAATTTTTACCACGTATTTTCAGAAGATGACAGGTTGACTTTTCATGACACGAGACGAAAAATACATGAATATGGCTATAGCTCAGGCTCAAGCAGCACTCGCTTCGGATGAGATCGCGGTGGGTGCCGTTATTGTTCATAAGGACATTGTCATCGCCGAAGGATATAATCTACGCGAGACAACTAACGATCCTACTGCACATGCAGAGATAATCGCCATAAGGAAGGCAGCAGATTTGCTCTCCGATTGGCGTCTTACCGATTGCGAGTTGTACTGTACATTAGAACCCTGTGCCATGTGTGCCGGAGCCATTATGAACAGTCGTATCAAGCGTCTGGTGTTCGGAGCGTTTGATCCCGCTGCCGGATTTTTCGGCAGCATTGACGATCTATCGCTCGTATCTCTTCCTGCGTCCTATATTGAGGTCATAGGTGGAGTAGAGGAGAATCGATGCCGTGAACTACTCAAGGCGTCTGTTTTACGTCTGCGACAGAATTATGAGCCGTTGATATGAAGCAAGAGATACTCAAGAATATGACCGTCGTTGTTACCGACAGTGATTTCCTTATAGATTCCGACGGTCCGTTACTCGCTTCATTTGTTAAGCATAAGGTCGGAAATCAACTGTTAGATTTATGTACCGGAAATGGTATTGTCCCACTATGGCTCATAGACCGCGGGTTTAGTGGAGAAGTTGTGGCTTTAGATATACAGCAACAGGCGGTTTCGTTATTGAAGGCATCAGTAAAAATCAATCGATTGAACAATCTACTGGTCATACAACAGGATCTCAGAGGATATGTATCTGAGCAAAAGTATGATATCATATGCTGCAATCCTCCGTATTTTGACCTGGATACTACCCTCCAGTCTCCCAACCCGAAACGCAGAATATCTCGATCCTCCGGCTCTACCATTAAGCAGGTGACCGACTGTGTAACGCGTAATCTGAAAGCCGACGGTAGGTTCTACTGCTGTTTTCCCGCTTCACGCATGAAACATCTCTTCAGTGTATTGTACTCTTCTTGTCTGAACCCGACCCGAATACAGTTGGTGAGATATACCGAAACACACAAACCTTGGTTACTATTGCTAGAGTCAGCTATTGGTAGTAAGGAAAACCTACAGCTGCTACCGGATATTATTGTAGAAAGGAATGGACATAGGAACCCGTATTTCGATGATATCTATCGTATGGGTTTAGGTGAAGACAGTGAGTGAACATACCAAGACAACCGAACCCGGCACCCTCTATGTAGTAGCTACCCCCATCGGCAATTTAGCGGATCTGAGTAGACGAACCGCTTCGACACTAAAGGAGGTGGATTTCATTGCCGCAGAGGATACTCGGGTAACGCTGAAGCTACTCAACCATCTTGAGATAAAGAAACCCCTAATAAGCTGTTTTCGGCACAATGAACCCGACCGAGTGGATGATATCATAAATCGAATACTGCAGGGTGAAGACTGTGCGTTATGTTGTGATGCCGGGACACCTGCCATAAGCGATCCCGGGCAGTTGGTAGTTTCGGCAGCTCATAATTCAGAGATAAATGTAATAACCATACCCGGTCCCTCCGCAGTCATTGCTGCACTGTCGGTGAGCGGCATCCCGTCAGGTCGGTTTTGTTTTGAGGGCTTTATCCCCATGAACAAAAAGACCCGCAAAAGCAGGCTGACCGAGCTTCAGAAGGAACAACGCACTATGGTATTCTATGAAGCACCTCATAAACTTCGACGTACCCTTTCGGATCTACTTGAGTATCTGGGAGATCGAGAGATTGTCATCGCAAGAGAACTCACCAAAATATATGAAGAAACAATAACTACTACCCTCAGTAGAGCAAAACAGCTTTATTTAGATAACGATGCAAGAGGGGAGTTTGTGCTAATAGTGAGCGGTCTAGAGAAACCCGAACAGCCCGAGTATACACTCACCGATGCAGCCGAGATAGCAAAATCCCATATATCGAATGGGATGTCGATTTCGGATGCCGCAAGACAGGCGGCAGCCGAAACAAGCTTCCCCAGAAGTCAAATATATAGAGCGATAATAGAGGAGAGTCTATGCGAATAGTTGTAGTTGCAGATACCCACGGAAGAACTAAAAACCTAAAAAAAGTCTGCCTTATGCAACGCACGGCAGATGTCTTTATTCATCTCGGTGATGGAATAGACGATATCGATTCTGTTGAATCTCAGATAGAAGATGGATGTTTTGTTGCGGTCAAGGGAAATGTAGACTTTTCCAGTAACGAACCTACTGAAAAACTGCTGGTACTTGAATCAAAACGCATATTTATCACCCATGGTCATAAACACGGAGTTAAGCGAGGTTACGACCCGTTAGTTGCTGCTGCTAAGGCACAACATGCGGATATTGTACTCTTCGGGCATACCCATTACTCTTACTCGTCATATGTCGACGGTATTCATATACTCAATCCGGGCAGTCTCGAAATACCTCGATATAACGATCCAATATTTGGGATTATTGACATCATTGACGGGCAGATAACCGCATATCTAAGTAAACTCTAGTACTATTCACTGAGATATGCCAGTCCAATGGCACCCGCACCGGTATGAGCACCTATCACCGGACCCATCATACCGATTACTATCTCCTTTACCTCTATCTGTGATTCTATCTGTTGCTTCAGGTAATCACATTCCTCGCTGCAGTTGGCATGAACTATGAAGATGGTTTGTTCGGGGGAGTCAACCGCACCCGTCTTTACTTTGTTCACCAGTGTGTCAAGTGCGGCTTTACGTCCTCTGACCCGTTCTACCGACACCAACTTACCATCGTTATCGATAAAGATTAGTGGTTTAATGTTGAGTGCTCCGCCGACCGCAGCCGCTGTAGGACTGATACGACCACCGCGTTTGAGTTGCTGTAGGTCGTCAACTGTAAACCAAACACATAACCGTTGTCGTATCTGTTCGATTTTCTCCACTATCTCCTCGATGGTCTTACCCTGTTGTTTCAGTTTAGCTGCATGGTACACCAAAAGACCCTCTCCGAGCGATGCGGAAAGAGAGTCGATAATTGTAATACTGCCGTCCTTATATATCTCGGACAGATCGTCCACGGCAATGAGGGCATTTTGTTTAGTTGTGGTTAATCCTGAAGAGAAGACTATGTATAGGATATCAAATCCCTGTTGAATGTCCTGCTCGAAATACTCATAGAATCTGGCAGGAGGGATGACAGCAGTCGAGGGCATCACACCCCCTTTTACCACCTCAAAGAACTCTTTTTTATTGAGTTCTCTTTCATCCGGAAAATCCAGATAACGTTCGGATGACAGATATACTTCGGTTGGTACAACCGTTATGTCATATGCTTCCACTATTTCTCCAGGCAGATCGCATGTTGAATCGGTATACAGTTTAAATTCTCTCATTGTTTTTTACCCACAGATTTATTTTTGACCTTATGCTCGTTCTGTCTAAGCAAAGGGTTTTTACTATATACCGAACACCCTCTCAAAGTTCCTATAGAGAAGCTGTTCACGTATAAGGTCGGTGAGCGGCAATTGCATGAAGCGGCTGAGCTCCTCTTTATGATCCCACATTGGAAAGTCGGTTCCGAAGAATACCTTATCTGCTCCAAATATCTCTATCATCTGAACCGCTGCCTGAGGAGACAGGAAATGAAGGCTGCTTGATGAGTCGAAGTAGAGGTTGTCGATGTTTGTAAGGCAGCTGACGGCTTGATCCCATTGTTGATATCCACCTAAATGCGCCGCGATAGCCACCAACTCCGGAAGATAACCCATAATCCTCTGAAGCTGTTGTGGTTCCGAGTATCTGCGTCTATCATCTCCCATATGAAACAGTATCGGCAGATGAGCCTCTGCAATAGATTTATACATAAGTAAGGCTCTAGGGTCATCGATATAGAACTGTTGAAAATCGGTATGCAGTTTGATTCCCGCTAGACCCAATTGCTTGATGCGATACAACTCTGCTTCAATATCTAAGAAATCCGGATGCATGGTAGCAAACCCTATGAACCTATTGTTTGCTTTGCAGCATTCGGGAATATATGAGTTTATAGGCACAACCTGCTCGGGTGTGGTGGCAGTAGAGCAGATGAGCTGTTTTCTTACCCCAATCTGGTTTCCTGAAAATAGAATCTCCGATACCGTACCCACATGCCTCATCTGAGCCTGATAGAAATCCGCTATCGCCAGAGTCGCCTTGTATGCGATTTTGTTGGGATATACATGTCCGTGAGCATCAATTATTTTACCGAAATAGTCCAAGTACTTCTCCCAAAAGACTAAAACTCTAGTGTTATCCCACTCCTGTGGCTAAGGTAGCCATAGCGTGAAAAC
>WRIP01000025.1 GCA_009782665.1 Oscillospiraceae bacterium | reverse complement strand
GGTCCAGCACATTATGCTTTAGCTAAACTGGAAGCAATGGGTAAACTACGGAATGTTATCACACAGAACATCGACGGACTTCATACACTTGCCGGAAGCAAGAAAGTGATTGAACTACACGGTTCGGTAATGCGAAACTACTGTATCGCCTGTCACAGAGAGTATCCACTATCATATATCATGAGTACCGAACAACTGCCGTTATGCGATTGCGGTGGATTGATTAGACCCGATGTAGTGCTATACGAAGAGCCACTTGATGAAAACAGTGTAGCATTAGCAATAGACGCCATCAGCAGCTGTCAAACGTTGATTGTAGCAGGTAGTTCACTGAGAGTATATCCGGCTGCCGGATTACTTGGTTACTACAACCGGAAGCAACTCATTATCATCAATCTTACCGCGACCGATTATGACCACAAGGCAGACATGGTCATCCGTGGTAAGGTCGGAGAAGTATTGATTGAGATAATAGGTTACATAGAATAGAGATAGATTTTTTTATCGTTACAAATGCATCGACAGAGAAATAACCAGCGGTGATAAATTCAAAGATAATTGCGGGAGAATGATATGGAGATAGGCATAAAGAGCTTAGTTGGAAGAGAGATACTCAACGGAAGGGGTAGACCGACCGTTGAAGCTGAACTCATAACCACAAATGGTATTGCGGTCAGTGCTTCGGTACCGAGCGGAAGCTCGGTGGGTAAGTATGAAGCTTTTGAGCTGTATGATGGAGGAAATCGCTTCTCGGGAAGAGGCACACGTAAAGCTGCGGCAAACATATCCGGAGAGATAGCGGCTGCCTTGGTCGGTGTCGATGTAAGACAACAGCGAACCATTGATAGTATCATGTGTGAGCTAGACGGTACCGAAAACAAGTCGAGACTAGGTGGAAACGCCATACTAGCAGTATCTCAGGCTGTTGCCAAAGCTGGTGCTCGAGCTGCTGGTGTTCCGCTTTACCAATATCTCGGCGGTCAATCTGCCACCAAACTCCCCGATATTGCCTCCACTGTGATTTCCGGTGGTGCCTTCTCACCCTCCGGTTTGGAATTTGAAGATTACCTTATGATATTGGAAGGGTTCCCCTCCTTTGCGGATCAACTTGAAGCGCTCTGCGTAATGCGTATATATATGGAGAAAAAACTAACCGAACGTTACGGATTTTATCCTGAGGATACTGGAGCATATGCTCCGAACTTGGATGGAGGAACCGATGAAGCATTTGCACTCATCCTCGAATCAGCTCGTGTAGTGGGTTGCGAGAAGTTGGTAAAACTCGGAATTGATGTGGCATCTAATGAGTTCTATGATGAATCAAACTCCACATATCTACTCAATGGTAAACGTTATGATGCCGATACCCTGCTACATTACTATGTAGAGCTCTGTCAGGACTATCCCCTCATATATATTGAAGACGGATTTGAACAGGACAGTTTCTATGACTTTGCTAAATTGAAATCTGCAGTGCGTGATCTGATGGTGGTAGGCGATGATCTGTTTGCAACCAATATTGAACGACTCAAGACCGGTATTGCGACCGATGCAGCAAATACGTTGCTACTCAAGATCAATCAAATAGGTACCATCAGTGAGTCGTTTGATGCCGTTACCTATGCAAAAGCCCATAAGTATGAGATAACCACATCGCTCAGATCCGGAGAGACAATAGACGATTTTGCTGCGGATATGGCAGTTGCTGTCGGTTCTAGGTCGATGAAACTAGGTTCTCCCTTCAGAGCTGAGAGGAACACCAAGTATAATCGGCTGGTTAGAATTGAGGAAGAGATAACTTCGGGATAGAGCGGATAAAATTTTTAAGAGAGAAGAGACGGTATGCAACTATTTGTCATGAGACACGGACAAACCAACAACAACATTAAGCGTTTAATGACAGGAAGGTACGACGAGGATATTAACGAAACAGGTATTGAACAGGCGAAAGCAGCTATAGACGAGATAAAGACTATTGATTACGATGTAATTCTTTCTTCTCCCTTGCTTCGAGCCAAACACACGGCTCAGATAATAAACATAAAGAAACTGCCGATAATCTATGACGACAGGTTAATGGAAAGAGATATGGGGCATCTGGCAAATACCTCGACCCATCTCGATATCGACAGATATGATTTTTGGAACATAGCTCCAAAACAGGACTATATAGATGTGGAGCCGCTGAGAGATATGTACAACCGAGCCGCAGAATTCTTTTGTGACATAAAGGAGAGATATGCCGGACGACTGGTTCTAGCAGTAACCCATGATGGGTTAGTGAGGGTGCTACACAGCTATCTTTACGGCATACCGGAAAACGGAGCTTTACTTGAAGGAAATATTCGAAACTGTGAAATACGGCAGATGCTTTACTAAATGAGTATCTGCTCTTCATTTGCTAGAGGTGAGCTCTGGCATAGTGAAAGATATACTGCTGAACAATGCCGGCATATGGCTCAATAGAGTTGGGAAGTCCATCGGGGAATAAATGGGTCAGGGCACGTTTAATCCATACATCCTCTGGGAATGCTTCAAATCGGGAGGCACCGAAAAGCAGGGTACAATCGGCTACCTTGGGTCCCACCCCTTTAATCTTCATCAACTCTGCTCTCGCCAGTTCGAGTGGAGCTTTTTCTATTATTTCGCAACTGATATCACCAACAGTCCATCGGTGGACAGCATCATATATGTATTTGTCTCTGAAACCAAACCGCATACTGGAAAACTCCTCTAACTCCAGCGTTGCTAGTACCTCTGCACTTGGAAAATCATAGAGATTGTTACCTAGAGCCTCTCCGTAGTTGGTACAAAGGGTATCAATGAGACCGGTAATCCGCTTAATATTGTTGTTCTGTGACAGAATGAATGTAATCAACGTTTCAAACAAAGG
Source organism: Oscillospiraceae bacterium (assembly GCA_009782665.1). Lineage (GTDB taxonomy): Bacteria > Bacillota > Clostridia > Oscillospirales > Ruminococcaceae > WRIP01. Next base: position 8,523 of record WRIP01000025.1, on the reverse strand, counting down.
TTGTCTTAAAATATGTATTCCATAAGAGTACTCAACTATCGGTCGTAACGCTGTATTCTTTTTCAGATTCGCATTAATTGCCGCATAGTCGAGATCAAGGGTGAAGAATCTTATTAGACTTTCGACAGATAGGTTACCAACAACATATAGAGTACTCCCGCTTTGGCTGAGTTTCACCTCTTTACCGTCTATGATACCAACATAGCTCTCGTCATCGAGTTTACGGAATCGAAAATACTGACCACATTCAAACGTCTTGGACAGTATGAAGTCTTTTGTCTCTATTGTTAATAGATGTTCCATATTATGCAGTATATCATATTGTGTCTTTATGATAAAACCAAGGTTTTGTATGTACGATCACATGGTAGGCAAATCGGTTGACAACAACCACAAAAGGGTATATGTTCAGATTACAAAACTGTTACACTGAAAAGGGGTAGGAAATGGGAAAAATAAGGGTATATCAAAGTAAAATGAATGATGATGAAATGCTAAAACAGATTGAAACCGATGTTGTGTTTAGCGATAGCGATGACTGTATGAATCCATTTGGCGAAAAGACCATCTCGGTGTTCCCCAAAAGACGGTATCAGGAGATAATCGGTTTTGGTGGTGCATTCACCGAAACTGCATCATACAACTACTCTTTGATGAGTGATGCATCTAAGAAAAAGATAGTTGAAGCGTTGTTTGACACCGAAAAGGGTATCGGATACAACTTCTGCCGTACACACATCAACTCAGCAGACTTCGCATTGAGCAGATACACCTATGTCGAAGAGAATGATATCGAGCTCAAAACATTTGATATTGGAAGAGAGAAGAATTACGTCATACCCTTCATCAATGATGTAAAGGAACTGACAAAAGATTCTCTCTTGTTATTTGCCTCACCATGGAGCCCTCCCGGATGGATGAAGGATACCGGTAGTATGATTGAAGGTGGTCGGCTGCTGGATGAATACTATGAAGTATGGGCCAACTACTTCGTAAAGTATTTTGAAGAGTTTAAGAAACAGGGTATAGATTTCTTTGCACTCTCGGTCCAAAACGAAGCACGAGCATGGCAGACCTGGGAGAGTTGCCGATACACTGCCGAAGAAGAAGGTAGGTTTGTTCATGAGTATCTCCGACCCGCATTAGATAAAGCCGGTCTAAATGATATTAAGATAATGATATGGGATCACAATCGTGAGAGAATCTATGAACGAGCCAGTGATACATTTGAATTAGTACCCGGCTCGAAAGATGACGTGTGGGGTATTGCCTTCCATTGGTACAGCGGTGATCACTTTGCGTCTCTCGATATGACTAATGAATGCTTCCCCGACAAACCGCTCATACTGAGTGAGTATTGTCTCGGTACGGTCAGGGTGAACAACGGTAAAGGAGCGCATGCCAACTGGATGGGAGCAGAAATGTATGCGCGAGAACTCATCAGTTGTTTCAACCATCATATGGCAGCCGAGGTCGACTGGAATATGGTCGTAGATGAAGAGGGAGGACCCTATCATGATCGGAGCAATGGATGTAAGGCGGTTATTGTGGTAGACCCTAAGAACGATTTAGTGTATCTCGAACCGACATACTATGCGGTCGGACACTTCAGTAAATTTGTCGAAAGAGGTGCAGTGAGAATCGGCTGTAGCAGTTTGAGCGAGGACGTAATTGCAACTGCATTCCAGAACCCGAACGGAGACTTAATTCTTGTGGTACTTAACCAACTCTGCAGAGAAGAAGAGCTTGAGATTCGTCTTAACGGTTCTGCGGCTAGAGTAATATTCCCACCTCACTCATTGACCACCTATGTCATCGAAGCGTAGCATACTAAAAAAGATCATCAGCTGTCAGTTCGGCAGCTGATTTTCTCTTGACATTTATCTCATTAATCCTACAGATTGTAACAAATTGACGATGTATATTATCGCATGGTTATGCAGTCACTTCTGTTTAGCTACATATATTGAATTGACCTTAGATGACATACCCTTTTGAATCGATGACAATTTAGCAAAATAGCTAAAATCCCGAGGAAAATTCACGAGATTTTCATAGCGAAAAATGCGTCAATGGGTTGAATATTACAGGAAGTTATGTTAATAACTATTAACATTCAGTTGAAAACACAACAAAATGCAGCTTTTTTCTTTTTCAAACCGCTGTATTTCCGAGGTTTATAAACATTTTCAACAGACATTTCAACAAAAGCCATGCATAACTGAATATTTACTAAATGTAAAAATTATGAAAGTATATGGTAAGGTTATCTTTGCAACATTTGGATAATCTAGACAATTATCAATATGTTGCTTATGTCACCGAACACATTAGAAAAAGATATCTTAAGTGTTAGTTTTCACATAATCGCATACCTAATATACTACGAGCAAATCATATATTGAAGATGCTTTTACTAGAGTCTTAGAGTCTCTGCTGATAGACAGATATATAGTCGGGTCTACAGCACCACTCTAGACCCGGGCAATAGTTGAAGTTGCGAGACTTGAGATGAATGATATATAATTATGATAGTAAAGAAAAGAAAGAGTGACATGTTGGAAGGACAGGATAACAGTTATATATCTTACGGTAGAAATGCAGTGTTGGAGCTCTTGAAAAGTGAGCGTCCGGTTGACGTCATATACGTTGAGTATTCCGATAACAGTAAACAAACCAACTACTATGTCGCGTTGGCAAAGCAAAAGAATGCAGTTATCAAAAGGGTGCCGACCGAGAAGCTTGAGTCAATTTGCTTGAGTAGCAATCATCAGGGTGTTGTCGCAATATCATCAGTTATCGAGTATGTCGAGGTTGTAGATATACTCGAAGTGGCCAAACAGAAAGGAAAGCTTCCCTTCATATTAATGCTGGATGGTATTGAAGATCCACACAATCTCGGAGCGATTATTCGTACTGCAGAGGTCGCCGGTGCTGATGGGCTAATAATCCCTAAACGTCGTAACCTACAGATAAATCAAACGGTGGCTAGAGTATCTACTGGTGCAGTTAACTACCTGCCTATCGCACGAGTAGCCAACTTAGCCTCCACAGTGCGTGAACTGAAAAAAGCTGGTGTATTCTGCTTTGCAGCGGATATGAACGGGCAGAGTGTGTATACCGTAGATTTTATGATCCCGACATTACTCATAATTGGTTCGGAAGGTGAGGGTGTTTCACATCTACTCAAACAGCTTTCTGACTATATAGTGTCACTGCCAATCTACGGAAGGATAAATTCACTCAACGCTTCGGTAGCGGCAGGAGCATTAATGTATGAAATTGTTCGACAGCGAAATACAGCTGATATATATTAAGCAGGAGTAAAACATGGTTGATTTCGATAAAGATGCACAACTTGATGAGATACTAAACGAGATTCGCAGAAAACGAGAACAGGAAGAACAACAGCGACAGACTAACCAAGAAGAAATTGAGCTCATAAAGTCGCAATCTGCGAAGAGTAATACATCGGCTGTGGAGCCTGAGCCACAACCGGTCGTTGAAGTTGTCAAAGAACCGACCTTAGAGATGGCACCTCCTGAACCCGAAACGCCAGACTTTTCACCTAAAGACGCGGTAGAAGTCAACCTACGTTCACTTAAAAATGCACTTTCAGGTGTCGGTCTAGATAAAGATGCAATAGGACCACTAAACAGTCAATCACAGAGGGTAACTACAGAAAAGGTTGTGGATACCGAGGAGATTGAGATTGAAGATATTGACAGTGGGAGTATCGATGAAGTTGTTATGCACGAACCTGTCGAAAAACATCCACTATTTACTGCCACCTCTCAGATAGATATAGCCGCAGTGAGCATAGCGAACGAAGCAATCACTACGAATGAAGCGAACTCGATTGACCTTCAACACGCAACTGATGCAAATAACAGTGAAGCCGCTGTTAGTGGACTACTACTTGATGAAGGCGATGATGTACAGAATAAGGGGATACTGAACATTAAAGACAGCGCAGAAGATAACGAATTTAAGACGTTTTTCGGAAACACTGTGGTTATAGATGCCGACCCGACCCAAAGAAGACCCAAGCGCCAGCGGATAACCGACTTCGTGGAAGGTGAGGATGGTGGTCCGGTATTTGAGGATCAGGTAATCGAAAAGGATGGTAGTCTATCTGAATATCAGAGTGATGACGAAACCGATCAGGTAAACGAATTTCTACAGAAACGAGATAAAAATCTACTATTACGGTGTATCTTAACTGCCTTTGCGTCATTTGGATTGCTCATTATCGCTACGATTATGCTCACGACCAAAGAATCGGTCGATGAGTCAAATCGGTTTATGCCTCTTGCCATATTCAATCTGGTATTCATTTTAATGGCAATAATCTCAAATATGAAGGCAGTGGCTAAAGGATTAGTTAGATTGGTGGTGTTCGATTCCAACACCGACTCAATAACGGCTTTAGCATTGCTAGCAAGTCTGATTGAAGTCATCTACAGTATTGTGGTTAAGCAGACCGACTATGTATACGGTTCAGCTGCTGCGGTTATGGCTCTGTTGTTCACCGTCATAGGTAAACGAATCTCATCAAAACGGGTTTATGATGGGTTCATATCTATCTCCAGTGATCATGAAAAATTCGCTACGGCTGTACTAGATGACAATGCATTTGCTTCTAGACTAGCAAGAGCCTTCGGAGATGATTCTCCCAGAATCATCATTAAACGCAAGACTGGATTCACCGACGGATTCCTGACCCATTCCAAATCCCGAAATATACTCAATGATATTGTTATGTTTCCCACATCTATAATGTTCTGTGTCTCGTTGGTAGCAGCTGTCATATTATATCTGCGAACTAAGAATCTCCCGCTTACAATCCATATGTTTACCATATTTGCATCACTGACCGCACCTTTCTCTGCGACGTTGGTCAACTCGCTACCGTTTGACAGAATGCAGAAGACCCTATCTCGGATAAGCTGTGTGGTGCCGGGTTTCAGTGCAGTGAATGAGGTTATCGATGCTAATTGTGTCGTACTTGAAGGAAGAGAACTCTTCCCGAGAGGTAACGTAATGCTACATGGAATAAAAACCTTCGATAAGGAACGAATAGATAAGGCGATACTGTATGCCGCATCTATTTTGATTCAATCATGTGATACTATGTCACATATGTTCCTAAACGTTATCCAGAACAAGACCGAGATGCTATATGACGTTGATAATATTATCTACGAAGATGGATTGGGATTCAGCTGCTGGGTCGATCAAACCCGTCTACTCATAGGGACAAGAGAACTACTAGAATCACGTGAGATAGATGTCCCCTCACGGGATTATGAGAACAGATATACAAAGAACAGTACACGAGATGCTATTTATCTTGCGGTATCCGGTAAACTCTATGCGATGTTTGTGGTCAGTTACACCCCGAATCCTGAAGTAATGCGTGCGATGAGGAGCTTTGAGCGAGAAAATGTCAATGTGCTCATACGTACAAGAGATTTTAACATCACAACCGAGAAGATCTCGGTGATATATAAGGTTCCGAGGGTTATGCTGGCAACGGTCGGTGAAAGTGATATGGAGGAATTAGCTAAGCAAACTGCATATACCAACCACACACAATCACTGTTTACCCATATAGGATCTCTCAGCTCATATGTTGGTGGTATCGTTTCCTGTTATAAACTGAATTCCATACTCAGAATTACCACGACCATCGAACTGGTGACCATGATAGTTGGAGCATTGTTGTCACTGATTATGTCGTTCTTTGATGGCATATATCTCAACGTCTTCTTTGTTATTCTGTTCCAGTTACCGTGGCTAGTTTTAATCGCATTGTTATCTGTTTCTAAACGCTACTCACAGTAGCTAGAGTAGCTGTATGGTGTAGGTTAAGCATCCTAGAATTGGATAAACTCCGGGATGCTTTTCATATATTGGGTTCTTCTTTTTTGTCTTCCTTCAAAAAATCGGTAGAATCTATATAGCGTAAGAAGCAAATTATCTACAGTTCAGTGAGTAATATATACCCAGCATATAGAGCACGTAGGTACGGTTTTTTTTGCAGTTCTGCTTTTATTTATCATATATATATGATAGAATATGTATCGTTACGCTTTACACAAGACACTAGCTCGCAAGAGCGGTATAGTATGACATATTTAAGGGGGAAAACCTATGGCATATACAACAGAAAAGATTCGCAATATTATGTTTGCCGGACACAGTTCAGCCGGTAAAACTTCACTTACTGAAGCATTACTCTACCTAACTAAATCTTCCGATAGATTAGGTTCAGTCGGTGACGGAAATACGGTTTCAGACTTTGACCCCGAAGAGATAAAGAGAAGAGCTTCTATCTCCGCATCGGTCACTCCGTATGACCATGAGGGAGTTAGGGTGAACATAATAGATACTCCAGGTCTGTTTGATTTCGAATTGGGTATGTATGAGGGTGTTATGGCAGTGGAAACTGTCATATCGGTACTCTCCGCACGCTCAGGAGTAGAGGTTGGCACTTTTAAGGGAAATAAGGTGGCAGTATCAAATAACAAAGCTCGTATGTTTTATGTAAGTAAAATGGCTGCAGAAAATGCGGATTTTGAGAAATGTATTGCAGAGCTACGTAGTGAGTTTGGAAGCTCTGTGTGTCCGTTGGTCGTACCGATAATCGAGGAGGGGAAACCCAATATCTACATAGATATCCTTAAAGAAAAGGCTTACAGTTATTCTGCCGGTAAAGCGACAGAGGTCGATATGCCTGAAGGTATCCTAGATGGGTATCAGCACGACCTGTCGGAAGCAGTCGCCGAGACGGACGAAGAACTGCTGGATAAGTTCATTATGGAGGAACCTTTTACCAGAGATGAACTCATTAAGGGAATAAAGCTGGGCATGAAGACCGGCTCGGTTACCCCGGTACTCTGCGGTGATGCTGTAGAACTCGAAGCAATAGACATACTGCTTGAAGTCATTAATAATATGTTGCCTTCCCCCTGTGAAATTGACGATCTGGTACTAAAGAACAAACAGAACGAGGATGTATCGGTTAAGTGTGATGCTGCAGAAAAACTGGTCGCATATGTGTTTAAAACGGTTGCAGACCCCTTTGTCGGCAAACTGTCCTATGTCAAGGTACTATCAGGAACACTAACCGGGAGTTCCGCATTATATAACTCTCGTTCATTAGAACAGGAACGACTCGGTAAGCTACTGTCGATAAAAGGTAAAAGACAGACTGATATTACCGAGCTCATTGCTGGAGATATAGGGGCCATTACCAAACTGACAGGTGCAAAAACCGGTGACATACTCTGTGATCCATCCAAAGTACTCATTGCTGAAGAACAGAAGTTCCCTTATCCCAGTCTTAAAATGGCAATATCACCCAAAAAGAAGGGTGATGAGAGTAAAATCAGCAGTTCCATGCAACGGCTGATGGAAGAAGATAGAACCATCAACTACTATATGAGTTCCGAGACTGGACAACAGATCCTCTGCGGTTTGGGAGAACAGCATCTGGATGTAATCATCAGTAAACTCAAAACCAAGTTCGGACTTGAGGTCGATCTCACTATGCCTAGGGTCGCCTATCGTGAAACAATACGCAAGAAGGTCAGAGTTCAGGGACGTCATAAGAAGCAGTCGGGTGGGCATGGACAGTTCGGTGATGTTTGGATAGAGTTTGAACCCTGTGATAGCGACGAACTGGTGTTTGAAGAGAAGATCTTTGGCGGATCGGTCCCGAGAAATTTTTTCCCCGCAGTTGAGAAGGGATTAATTGAGAGTACTGCCCGCGGTGTTATTGCCGGATATCCGGTTATCGGAGTTAAGGCTACATTGGTGGACGGATCCTACCACTCGGTAGATTCATCTGAAATGGCATTCAAAACAGCAGCCGGTATTGCCTTCAGAGAAGGTATGTCTCAAGCATCCCCGGTTCTACTCGAACCTATCATGAGTGTTCAGACCTTTGTACCTGACAACAACACCGGAGATATAATGGGTGAGGTAACTAAACGCAGAGGCAGAATCCTCGGAATGAGTAAAGCAGAGGATAATCTACAGCTTGTTGAAGCAGAGGTACCCGAATCCGAGATGAGTGATTTCACTACATATATTCGCAGCTCTACTCAAGGTCGCGGAAGCTTCATTATGGAGTTCCTGAGATATGAGCAGCTGCCAGCAGCTCTAGAACAGAAGGTAATACAAGAAACAAAGGAATTCCGTGAAAACGAAGAATAGGTAAAATAAGTTAAGCGTGAGGGTTGGAGATATCTCCCACCCTCTTTTTTTACAGTTGGACATTATGACAGACGACCTGATATCTACTGCAAGTTGAAAGGTTACAAATACACAAAATTAATTCTGAAAAGAAAGATAAATGACACCAAAAAACTCAATCTCATTCTCGAATAATACATCAGTAAGAAAAAAACGTTGACAGTGAGTCAACTAAAACAAAGAGATTGGGGAAAGAAAATGAAAAAGAGATTTACAGCTAAGACCAAGAAAATGTTAGCAATTGTGTTAGTTATTTTGTTA
>WRIP01000024.1 GCA_009782665.1 Oscillospiraceae bacterium | reverse complement strand
TATCCAGTAGTTTTACCAATTCTATTTTCTCTAATTCTTTGATAGCAGCCGGTACAGTCATGTAATTCGACTTGCTGTCATTTTTTGTCATTTCATCTTTAAGAACGGTGTACATTTTGCTTCTAATAATAAGTGCAACAAACTCAATAAATATCTTTGAAGCGGCCGACTCATTTGAATGTACTCTCAAGCTTTTATTCCCCAGATAAGACTTATCACCTCGAAATAGTTTTTCTGAAGTGTCGCGACTCTTGTAAAGATTAAGTGCTTCTTTAGCGGTCATCTCTTGAGATGTTACTATTACAAAATAACCGCACAAATCAATCTCCTTTTCTATTATCGCTGCCTTTTCCTTTGCAAAGACTAACACATTATCCTTTTCATCAATAAACAGTTCGAAGTATTTCTTATACCCATCGCCCAACGTACAGACTTTACCTTGCTGCTTTGTAAGGTATTTTGTCATTCTCTCTATATTAGCTTCTATTATCTCCCTTTCAGAGTATTCACGACTACTGTTGTAGAAAATATGGAAGTATCGGTCTTTCTCATCAGAAGCAAACAGCTGCTGCTTTATCGTCATTCCATATGCTTTATACTCTCTTATGATGTTTTCCCTGCTATTTTCAAACTTTCCTTTGTGTTCAATGATTATCTCCCTTACGAAATTAGCCATACCTTTCACCATTATCACAAAATCGTACTCAAGAGCGTCCATATATCGTATATTATCTTTACTAAAATATCCTCTATCCAGTATGAACCCTATTCTCTCATATCCATAAGCTTTTGACTTTTCAAGCATGTACTGTAACTGTGATACATCCACTATACTTACAGGATAATCCTCATAGAATAGTGGTTCTCGATTATTAATATCATATGCTATTGAGTAGTTAAACACAGGTAGCTCTGAGTCATCCTTCGTATGTCCATATTCAACCATTTCAATATTACCGGCTTGGCAAGTTTTATTGGTAGAATCATACGAAATGTAGATTCTCTCATTGTGATCTCTTGATGAGTTCCACTCATTGAGGAACCCAACACTGCTTTCTTCTTTTAACTTATATAAAAAGTCTGACACTTTAGAATCACTATAGATTCTCATACCTTCGGTAAACAGAGGATGATTATATGCATAATCAGGATAGTACTGTCCTGCATTATTCTCACTTATGATTGAATAAGCTGCCAGATCAAGAAACAACCCTGTATCTTTCTCACCTAAATACTTCTCCAGCATCTCCGGTAGTCTGTACATCTCCATGATCTTCTTAATCACAATATATGCTCCCGCTCGCAGACAACTACTTCTCCTCTCTTGATTTTTCTCTTCAGGAAGGTCTATATCAGGAAAGTATATCAAGTAATTCTGGTTAGGTCGCATCATTGTTTCATCGTCTACACACTGTTTCCCTATTGATACTCTTTTGGGAATAGTATATTTTCGATCAGGTAAGTAATCCCGGTGATACTCATAATCTATATATACGCCACTCTCTTTCTTCTGTTTGGTAATTTTTCCCTCTATTTCCGGTATTTTGACCAGTATATCCAAATACATAAAGAGCCTCCTTGAACAGACAAAACATTAGTGTTAATTCCCACTAAAATTATATACTATCTCAGCGTGAAATGCAACAAAAAAACCCTCGATTTTCGAGGATTTTCGTGGTTTATTATGAGTTTCCTGCTATTGCTCAGCTACTTGTATGTTTTAGTGCGAAAATTCACAGGAAGTTAAGATTGAATTATTCTAGCATCCTTAAAATACAAGAAGTACCACGCCTTTATAGGTGTTAAGAATTATTTGGAATACTGTAATTATGCCATTAACTTCATTCTTTAGTTGGTGTGGAGAAAGGCCTTACAAACCAATTGTGATATAATGAAAGAGCACATAATCTTTGTAAGAAAGGATATATAGTAAATCAAGACTTATTGCTTTTATCAAAAGACGTACCAATAGCGCGTGTAGTTAACGGAGTTCTTGAAGCCATTGAGTTGTCTCGTTTGCCGTTGTTTTTGAAAAGAACAGGGGACATAGCGACATGGTTAGAGTCAAGGGCCATTGATTCCCACCGTATAAACTCACGTTTGCTTAAAAAGCTCTGCGGTTGGAAAACAAGGACGATATTTCGACGGTCTTATCGGTAAACGCCGCTACAATCCACGATAACTATTGGATCAAATCTTTGGAAGATAGTGTTACCCAATACAGCGATATACGTTTTCAGGCTAATAGGTTTGACAACCTTGCGCTTACCGGCGATGTAAACTCATTCGACCAGACGCCGAGTAAAAACCTGAGCTGACAAACATTGGCAGTTTCGAGAAATGCTGGCGTTTAGAAGACGGAACATGGTGGATGTACAAAGCAGGTAAACAGGAGGAACTATTCTCTGAGCTTTTAGCATACAAAATAGGTAAGGCTTTAGGAATACCATTAGCAAAATACTGTAGCGCAGGTACGTTCATAAAGAGTAAGGACTTCACCGAGAACGCTGCTGTTGACTTTGAGCCTGCTATTTCAATCATCGGGGACGCCACGAGTTATGTAAAAATATATGACACACTGCGAGAAATAGATGACGGTATAGCTGAACAGTATGTAAAGATGTGCTATTTCGATGGACTGATATATAACATGGACAGACACGAATACAACTTCGGTATCCTACGGGACAGTGATACAGGGCAAGTACTTTCTTTATCACCACTGTTCGACCATAACATCGCATTGATTTCACGCGGATATCCGGTTCATGTTCCTAATGACATACTCATCAACGATTTTACAGAGCTGTTACAACATACAGGCAAGTCTTTAAGCATGAAAAGAATAACGGCGCAGAGCTATTCAAAGATGGTTAGGGATATTCCATTTGAGCCACCTGTAACAGAGGTTGTGTCTAACCCTCGCGAATTCACCGCTCAATATCTTTTTAGACGGCAATCGGTTATAGAGGACCTAAACCGTGGAATGCTTTGTCTTATTACTCCTAAAGAAATAGAAACTATCAGATAATGAAAGCATGATTGTCCTTGGAGAGTTCTATAAACATGCAAATCTCGGTTTTTGCTAAATCTCACAATTGTTGTTTACGTCTATATTGATAGAATTGTATCAGAACAAAGCACCAAGAGAGACAGGTATTACAATATTATAGGTAGTCGCTTTGTAACCGTCGCCATACTAACCTTATCGCTGTTCGTTTGTTCCGTAAAGACAAATGCTCTTTAAGCTATTGAACAGGAAGTGATGCATATTTTTCTTGCAATTAGCAAGTAAGAGTAGAATTAAGTGCTATAGCAAATACAATACTGAGCGTGTACACTGTGAGCACGAAGTGAAATGTTCCTCCAAAAAACGGCAAAACAGGAGGAATATTACCCCGAACCATAGTGTCCTCCAAATTCTTAGGGCAAAACGTGGGTAACGGAAAGCCCGCAAACGCGGTTATATCAAGCATTTACGGGCTGGTATTTTCTGGTGCCGGAAGCGGGACTTGAACCCGCACCCTGTTGCCAGGACTGGATTTTGAGTCCAGCACGTCTGCCAATTCCATCATTCCGGCATTTATATTTTAATCTCCCGCTTGACCATTCCGGGAAATCGGGGGGATATTTAGGAAGGCTATCTAAAAATCAAAACGGTTATGAAGTAGTCAAAGTTATTTATAAATCAATGTTTCTACCGAGTGGGACATTCTGACACGCAGTACATTTTGAGTGCTGCGCGTCTACCGATTCCATCCCCTTGCAAAATTACCTTTACAGACACATTATATCTTACTTATCATTTCTTTGCAATTTCGAGTTTTTCGTTTGGAGACCCTTACAGTTATACTTAGACAATGATATCATTATCCTCAATATATTGAAGTATATAAGGGAGTGTCGATGGAAATACTAAAAAAACTAACCGAAGAATTTACACTGAAAGATACGCATATCGAAAACATCATTAGTCTGATTGATGACGGAAATACCATACCTTTCATAGCTCGGTACCGGAAAGAAGCCACAGGAGGTTGTGATGATCAGGTACTTAGGGAACTCAATGATAGATTAGAGTATCTGCGAAATCTTCAAAAACGTAAGCAAACCATAGTTGAGAATATTACTGCGCAGGGCAAGATGACCGATGAGTTGAGCTCACACATTGAAGCAGCTTCGACACTTGCAGCCCTTGAAGATATATATAGACCTTTTAGACAAAAACGTCGTACCAGAGCATCAACGGCAAGAGAGAAAGGGCTTGAGCGACTTGCAGATATCATATGGCTTCAAGATGAACATATCCTCACTATTATGCAACTTGCCTCTGAATTTATTGACCCAGAAAAAGGAGTTGATGATGTTGATGCTGCCATAGCCGGAGCAAAAGACATCATCGCAGAGAATCTTGCGGATGATGCTACACTTAAAGGCTTACTGCGTAACTATGTAAATGATATCGCCGTTCTGAGTTCTAAAAACACAAAAGTAGAAGACTCGGTATACCGCATGTATTATGAGTTTTCTGAGAGTATTCTGAAGATTCCTAGTCATCGTATCCTTGCAATAAATCGGGGTGAGTCAGAGGGCTTCCTTAAGGTTACAGTAGACATCCCCGAAGATAACGCAATAGATATAATGCATAATTTTTGCCTTAAAGCTCCCTGTACAACAACCGAAACTCTAAAAGAAGCTATCGTTGATTCATTAAGACGCTTAATCTTTCCTTCTTTAGAAAGAGAAATCCGTTCCGGGTTAACCGAAACTGCAGCGGTTGCTGCTATTAAGATGTTTTCTCAGAATCTAAAGCCTTTGCTTTTACAGCCTCCCGTCAAAGCAAATGCCATTTTGGCAGTTGACCCTGCCTATCGAACCGGATGTAAGATTGCAGTTATCGACTCAAGCGGTATGGTACTAGATACAACTGTAATATACCCTACACCACCTCAGAATAAGACGGAAGAATCAAAAGAAACCATCAAGCAATTGATTGCAAAACATGGAGTTGAGGTCATTGCAATCGGCAACGGTACTGCTTCTAAAGAATCAGAGATCTTTTTTGCCTCTACCCTAAGAGAGATAAAGGAAAAAGTATCATATGTAATGGTAAACGAAGCAGGTGCGTCAGTTTATTCCGCATCTAAATTGGCAGCTAAGGAACTCCCGAACTATGATGTATCACTACGCAGTGCGGTATCAATAGCACGACGACTGCTAGATCCATTGGCTGAGTTGGTAAAAATAGACCCAAAGGCCATCGGAGTCGGTCAATACCAACACGATATGCCACAGGCAAAACTCAACGACTCACTCCTCGGGGTCGTAGAAGATTGCGTGAATAGCGTCGGTGTTGATGTTAACACTGCCTCCCCTTTTCTGTTATCCTATGTATCCGGTTTATCTAGTGTTACCGCAGAGAGCATATATAACTACCGGAATGAGTATGGTAAGTTTAGCTCGCGAGCTCAGTTTATGAAGGTACCTAAACTCGGAGTAAAAGCATTTGAACAAGCCGCAGGATTTTTAAGAATCACCGATGGAGAGAATGTATTCGATAATACCTCGGTACATCCTGAGTCTTATCAGGCAGCCCGGTTATTGCTTGAGATGTTCGATTACTCTGAGTTGGATGTAAAGAGTAACAATATCCCGGATCTGGATAAAAAAGTACAGTCTTTCGGAGAACAAAAGACTGCCGATAGTTGCGGTGTTGGTTTGATAACCCTAAGAGATATCATACAGGAATTACAAAAACCTGGTCGAGATATAAGGGATAATCTTCCCTCTCCCATCTTGCGAGAGGATTTAATAACCATCGAAGACCTAAAACCTGGTATGGTGCTCACCGGAACCGTTCGTAACGTTATTGATTTCGGTGCGTTTGTTGATATCGGTGTACATCAGGATGGTTTAGTTCATATATCCCGGATGTCCGACCGATTTATTAAACACCCATCGGAGATTGTGAAGGTTTCTGATGTCGTGAAGGTGGAGATTATCTCGGTCGATGTGACAAAGAAACAGATATCCTTAAACATGAAAGGACTAAATTAATCAGCATACTCTCTTGCCATTGAATAGCTATTGTCTATATTGAGATGAGTTATTCCGTGAGTTCAGAATCTTTCAATATGTTGGAAGTAATATGGGTATATGCCTCCTCTATATCATCGGTGATGATATAGAGTTTTTTATCCGACTCTGATATTAGACCGTGTTCCAGTAACATATCGACATTAAGTACCTTTTCAAAGAAATTCTTACCGAAAATTACAAATGGTATAGTTTCCTGCATCTTCTGAGTCTGCGCCAAGGTGATAATTTCAAACAACTCATCGAAGGTTCCGAATCCACCCGGGAATATGATAAAAGCTTTAGCATAGTAGACGAAGAAAAACTTCCTTATGAAGAAATAATGGAATGGAATTATGAGCTCTTTCGGGATATACTCATTTGCTATCTGCTCATATGGTAAGAGTATATTTAGACCTACAGTTGGTTCTCCCGCTTCCGCAGCACCTCTATTAGCTGCCTCCATAATTCCCATACCCCCACCTGTGACGATATAGTATTTATCTTCTGGAGGAGAATCCTTAAATGTCTCTTTTGACCAAGCTGCTAACCTGTTTGACAGTTTACGTGCCTGATCATAGTAATACCTACAGTTTTGCTTCTCATCATCTGCTTTTATTCGTGCAGATCCAAAGACGACAATTGAGTTTTGGATTCTCAGATCCTCGAATCTTTTTTTCGCTGCATTGAACTCCTCAAATATACTCATTCCACGTTCATCCTGTAACAGGAACTGCATGGTTGGTTGTTTCTTACTTTTTTTCATGTAAAAATCTATTCCTTCCGTATATGTGTTTGCAGTATCTCATTGTTATGTCTCATTGGCGTATTACGCACAACTAGATGACTATTGAAACTGCTTTTCATATATATTATAATCCAAAATAGCCAAAGAGTTACATATTGTCTAAACTCATAACAATATTTCATGGGGGTATTAAATGATTAACCAACCTCAAGCAGGGAATACAGAGAAGAAAGTTGCCATGAATGACCGACTACTAGGGATATTCGCCAGAGATGCTACCAATACTATTGAAACTATCAACTCCATTATGTCCACATCAGGTGAAATGAGCGAAGAAGATTTAAGGAAATATGTCATCAGCGTTCATGGAATTAAGAGTGCACTTGCATATATCGGCGAACCAGAAATGTCTGCAGAAGCACTTAAGCTAGAAACTGCCGGGCGTGCGGAGGATATGGCGACAATAAACGAGCAAACACCTGCATTTGTAGCTGCATTGCAGTCTTTAGTGGATGATATTCAATCTAAACAACAACCGGCAGCGACTGCAAACGTTGTTGAAGATAAAGACTTTCTTGCCGCACAGTTTGCCGTAATTAAGATGTCAGCAGAAGACTTTGACGAAGATACTGTCTCTATGGCTCTATCTGCACTCAAGGATAAGACCTGGTCGGAGGCAACAAACAAACTACTCGAAGATATATCCACTGCTCTGTTGCACAGTGATTTCGATAAAATTGCAGAAATTGCTTCAATTTAGCAAATATCACAAGCCATCCAGTATGAGTAAAAAAAAGAGCTTTATCTAGGTTTGTCTATATTGATTCAACCTTATGGTTTAGTAGTGAAAATACCCTATTGATTTTTACCGGTCGATTATAATCGGAAGAATCAATAGGGTTATTTGAATTTTATCGGAATTAGTTAGATATATACACAGTTCAACAATTGTCTTTGGTAGCAATCCGCATATAAAGTTCGCGACGGGATATCTCGTAAGACACAATACCCTATTGTTGTATTAGACACAAATCACACTTCATCTAGCTAAAGGTATTCTTCATCTGATCGCAATAATACTGTACCAACTCCCATTTTGCATCAGGAGCGATTCTATGATCTAAGCACGGGATATATCCTCCTAGATCAACAAAAGGTTTGATTCGTTCTATTTCCGCATCTATCGCCGCGTGGTCCCGAGAGAGTATATGCTTATTTACCCCTCCGACACCACGTAGTTCGCGACCATACTTTTCTCTCCATGGTGCAATACTCGCATCCCATGTTCCAACCTCAATCGGGAACATGGTATTGACACCATTTTTTATCCAGGTCGGAATAAGCGAATCTATCATTCCGTCGCAATCGACCGACACAATGTTTATTCCGAATCCATTCACTAGATTAGTGATTCTGCGGTAGATAGGTCCAGCTTTCTCATCAAACAGAACCGGTGATATTAGCGGTCCATTCTTATAGCAGATATCCTCCCAAAAATGAGCGAAATCAAATTCTATCCCAGATTTTAGAGCTCTTTCGGTAATATCAAATGCGAGATCACCCAACGTCTCTATGATTTCATCATAGAGTTCTCGATCATCGACATAGAGATAACTGATTCCCACTATGCCCATCCAGTTTCTAAAATGACCGAACATACTCTTGCAGTAGATTCCGAGTGGTTCAGTACGAGAGGCAGATTCAGCCGCTAACCTCTCGAGTACCGAATTATCAAATCTATCATCATTAAACTGTAACTTAGGGATATAGTGTTCCTCCCAGGATGCTCTGTCGACTAAAGTATGACCTATCTCTGCAGGAATGGAGCGTACCCCTTCTTTCTGCAGCACATATGCTCCGTCTTCATTACGAAACTCATATGAACCATCCGGTCTGTCCTTGATACGCAGCTGCTCAAATGGTGGATAGAGAGCAGAGAACCCGGATAAATCCTGATAGGTGGTGAAGAAGTTAAAATCAAATCCGAGCATATCACCGATTATTTTGTCAGCCGGGCTCGCGTCCTTATAGTCGTCGATAAGTTCCTGTGTCAGATACCCTTCTACAACCCACTTTTCAAGTAGTTCTTTCCAAAAACCAAAGTGTACTACTGGCATACGGTCATACTCAGTATAGTTAAGTACTGCATTAAATCTTTGTCTGTTAGTCATCTCGCTCATATTCTTCATCCTTTACTTTAACTCTGTTGTTTATATTCTCAGCTTAAGACATCTCGACCTATTGTTTTAGGAAATGTTAAGTAAGGGTACAGATATCATATATTATTGACACTAACCATATAACAACTACCATTATAATCTGAAAAGGATAAGAATGACAGATTTATCAATTGTTTTAGGATTGTTTGTCATGTATAATGTAGCTACAGGCAGGTATTATCAGCAAAAAGCTGGATTTGTTTTAGTATGTCAACATATGTGAAAACCACATATCGGCTATCCAAAACGTATATTTATTCTTTGACTAAAATATTGTAAGGAGTATGACCTATGGCAAGACAGTTGAAAATCACCGTTCTGAAGAAGGATCTATACCGAGATCTCGCCGATGAGTATGCAGCAGACAAATCCATTACTGCATGTTCGATGTTTGAAGAAGGACAGGTCTTCATCCTTGACAAACCCGACAAACCCGACGGGTTCTGTTCCTGGGCATGGGCGGATCTGCATCGCGATGTCATCGCGGTAGCTTTCGGAGCAAACTACAGATGGATTAATTGTGAGAACACCATCATATCTTGTTGCACCGATGGTTTAAGACCGGTTACCTTCAAATTAGAAGGTATCGGTGATTAAGCGTGAGTAAAAGCTTGAGCGATACTCTCTTTGGAGTATCGCTCATTGTTTTTATTAAATCCCATTTCTATCGACATACAGTTGATACATTGAATGACATTATGGGTTGGTATAAAACCGATATATTGTATAACTATTGTTCGATAGATATAATGATAGCAACAAAAGCGAATAATGTGAGCAAAGCGAGATGAATATGAACTATAATTTTTCTGACCGTGTTACAACCATACGACCTTCAGCCATTCGTGAGATACTCAAACTATCTAACGATCCATCGATAATCGCTTTTTCTGCCGGAAACCCTTCTCCTGAGAGTTTTCCTTATGAGGATATTGACCGTTATACTGGCGAGATACTAGCACAAGACCCAGTAGTCGCTCTTCAGTATGGCATAACCGAGGGATATGAACCGTTAAGAGATGTGCTGAAGCAACGCTGTATGGATGTATATCACTCATACAATGAAACATATGATGACCTTATCGTTACGACCGGAGCACAGCAGGTGTTTGACCTATTTACCAAAACCGTCTGCAACGAGGGTGATACGGTAATTGCAGAGGGACCGGCTTTTGTCGCTGCCTTGACCGCTTTTAAGTCCTATGGTGCTAACGTGACCCAGGTAGATATACGTCGGGATGGTATCGATCTGAACGAGCTGGAAGATACAATAAAGAATGCAGTTACTCCACGGTTTATCTACTGTATTCCAAACTTCCAGAACCCTACCGGATTGACCATGTCGCTTGAGGTCAGAAAAGGTATTCTGGAGTTAGCTAAAAAATATGATATCTTAGTTGTCGAAGATAATGCCTATGGAGATATCCGATTCAAGGGAGAACATCTACCGACCATAAAGAGTATGGACAACGAAGGTAGAGTAATATATACCGGTTCAATGAGCAAACTGCTTTCTCCCGGTCTCAGGGTAGGTTTTACTTCTGCAGCCGCGGAGATAATCGGTAAGATTGTGGTTACCAAACAGATAAATGATGTGCATACACCGGTACTCAATCAGATGATCTGTCACCGCTTTTTAACCGAATCGGATGTAAAGGAGCATATTCGCAAGATTAATGCGATTTATCTCAGAAAATCCGATCTCATGCTTGATGCTTTGGATATGAATGCAGACGGAGTTTTTTCCTACACCCGTCCCGAAGGTGGATTGTTTATCTGGTGTACGCTGCCTGACAGCATTGATATGCTTGACTTCTGTAAAAGGAGTATTGAACATGGTGTCGCAGTTGTACCGGGTAATGCGTTCTATTCCGATGATACTGCTAAAAGACAGGGATTCAGAATAAATTTCTCAAGTCCTTCCGACGAGAACATTCTAGAGGGTGTTAGGGTGATTACGTCGGTGGCAAAAAGCATGTAAATATTACTCCTAGTAAAATAAAGGGTGCAGTTGAACTATGATTCAGCTGCACTGTTTCTTTTCATGCTATCTATACTGAGATTATCCAAACCTGCCTCGGATATAGTCACTGGTCCGACTGTCTTTCGGTTCCGAGAATATTTCCATGTTAGAGGCTTGTTCGATGAGTTCCCCCATCAATAGAAAAGCGACTCGATCGGCAATTCTACCACCCTGTTGTACGCTATGGGGGGCAATGATTATCGTATAGTCTTCCTTAAGCTTGGTCAGAGAATCTTCAATATTCGCGGTCGAGATGGGATCTAAACCTGAGCAGGGACGATCCAGCAGTATGACATCCGGTTCAAGAGCTAGAATTCTTGCTATGCAGAGCCGTTGTTGCTGTCCACCTGACAGCGACATCGCCGGCATATTCAAGCGATCTTTGACATCATCCCATAATGCTGAATCGCGGATGGCTTTTTCAACCTTTTCGGCGATTACCCTTCTATCTCTTTTATGCCCTAATCTCAATCCATATGCAACGTTATCAAAGATGGTCATGGGTAACGGTGTTGGAACTTCAAATACCATTCCGACCTTACGTCTGAGTTCTGTAATATCTACATCTCTTGCCCGTATACTCTTTCCATCGATGAGTATATCTCCTTCCATCCTGGCATCAGGATTCAACTCGCAAAGTCGGTTGAGTGATCGCAGTAGCGTAGTAATACCGCTCTTAGTAGGACCTATCAGCGCCATTATCTGATTGGCGTTGATATCTAGACTCAGATCCACTATAGCGTGTGTATCTTTGTAGTATACGTTAAGGTTTTGAATGGATATTTTGGTTGGCATCTTATCTCTTTATACCTTTCCTTATATACCTGTTCACCAAGGTGTTTGTGACTACATTAATTAGAAAAATAATGATAATCAGAAGCGCAGCAGTTCCGTATGCGTTGGTCATCGAAATCCCCTCACGTGCGAGGATATAGAAGTGGACGGCCATCGATCGTGTTGGCGAGAACAGAGAGGTCGGCATACCGAGTGTCGAACCAGCTGTGAGTAT
>WRIP01000023.1 GCA_009782665.1 Oscillospiraceae bacterium | reverse complement strand
ACCCAAGTTGGTCGTAAAGAAAAAATAAAAAAGAAAAAGTCGGTCTTTCGACTGACATTTTCATAAAACTGACTATTGGATTTTCGTGTTGCTGTTTAGTTGGCAACCCTCGATACCTTACCCGAACGCAGACAACGGGTGCAGGCATAGATATGTTTAGGGGTTCCGTCCACAACGGCTCTTACACGCTGTACATTGGGTTTAAAGGTACGGTTAGAACGTCTGTGTGAGTGAGATACCTTAATACCAAAGGATACACCTTTTCCGCATATATCACACTTGGCCATATCAACACCTCCTTTTCACTAAATAATATGTATCATCAAACTAATAAAAAAGTATTGTTTTGAGTCACGGCTATTAATATATCAGAAAGAAAAACGAAATGCAAGTAGTGTTTTGCTCAGTTTTGGTCCTGTCGGAGGTCGGGATCTCCAAATGACAGGTAATCGTTTAGTAGAGTATTGTTAAGCCACCGAATCGTGACAGAGTACCAAGAAATTACACACTCTGTTCACTAGCTGTACACATGGTTTTGATACTATGGAAATGTAAGATTCTTTTTTAAGAGTATTACTGAAGAAGGTTTTGGTATATTTTGTCTGGAACCACCATGTATTTATAGGAATAGACTATGAAACGATTACTAGTATTTTTCTTTTCTTTACTACTAGTTTTTCTGCCTGCTCAAAAACTGATGTTATACCCGACGAAACATTAGGTAGCTCTGAATCAGTGCCTAAAAACAATGAAGAGGTTCTTCTGTTAGAAGTTGAAGAAGAACCGACGGATTTGCCTCTTACTAGATTATCTAGTGCTTTTTTACAGATATCATCTAATTCTACTGTTGCGTACTTTAATAGGGTAATACCTGATCGATTTTTAGCTGAGTTTCAACCGGAAGGATGGACTAACACCTACTATGGATATGGATATCAAATGGTATATGTCACCGACTTTGTCTCGTTGCAGACTAATCCTTTATGCTATATAACCGATTGCACTCATAAAGACGATAGCTGCGATGCATGGATTAAATCACAGATAGCTAATTGGTCGTTAATTGCTTCAGAGGATAGACTGTTCTGGATACATTTTGTATATGTTGAAGAAAGAGCATATGAAATCGGAACTGAAACAATAACAATACCGGAAATACCTGCCGGTATAGAGATGAGTAACCTTGACGGGACAGACAGGAAATGGGTGTATACTGCAGATGTTGACTGTACGATTGACGAAACAGGGCTCTTTTACGATACTGAAAAGCTATATACTGTTGAAAATGCTCGTAGTGTAAACAAGATGCAAACTTTGGTGGTTGTCGATCTAGAAACACTCGAAATCGAAAATAGATTCGATATAGGAATCTACGATGGGATTGGTGGAGAATATGTCAGTGTAATAGGAACATACATGAATGAACCTCTGTTTTCAAAAGCGAAAACAACCATAACAGAGTATTGCGATAATGAGTTCATCAATACCCCCTATGCCCAACCTTCAAAATACATAACAGACATCGAGTATTTTACCGTAAACAAAAAGACCGGTACCATACAGGAGATAACTACAAAGCAGTTTACTCAAGATACTACGCTCTCTGATTTTACAGGGAGTACCTTTCTTGTCATAGATGAAGTCTCCTATGACATCATTGAGATAGATATCGAAAATGATACAGAAACAGTTGTCGGGAATTTACCAACTGAAGATGGTGAATACTCCTTTACAATGAATAGTACGATATATCAAGGCATGGTTCTATTTCGTCACAAGGAAACCGGTACGAGATATTCACTGAACACTGCCTCAGGAGAGATAAAAGAGCATACATTACACTATCACAATCAATATGGTGGTGAACAAATCGTGGAGATTATTGCGTGTATAGAAAACGAATTCTTAATTGTTGTTGGGATGACTGAAAACGGTGCAGTGAGTAAAAGTCCAATCGAATATTATGATATAGTCTCAGGGTGGGGAGGAAGCCGATATATCTATGCTATGATTTCCTGCGACGACTACTGGAACAGTATAAATAACTACAAACTCATCTCACTTAACTTCTAAAGACACATCCGACTGCATTTCTATAAAACTTACAGATATACTTGAATGTTCAATTGCTTTTTCAGGCAGATACTATCAGCTAGTGTGTTTACATTAAATAATTAAGGTGATTTTAGTTACTAAATAACACCATATAGGTTTCTCCTTAATGGAAATATTAAGGAACCCGCATATATTGATCTACATCTTGACGACGCCAAGATATTGACGCCGAAATCGCTGACGGAACCGCAAAGCTATACGCAACTCCCGATGAACAGTTTGTAGCGTGGGAGCATGGAGAAAGAGCGAGTATAAGAGCAAACCTGTTGAAACGTTGTTATTCATGAAAACTCGAAAATACCTAAAAGAGTGTTAGCTTAACTGTTTGAAATTAGACCTGATTATGAGTTGACCGGATGTTGATGTTTTGTCGGTATTATGCTATCTTACATAAGCGAACCATAATAACTTCGATATATATTGATACTCATGCCTTGGTGAGTATCATTCACTGAATAAATCAGATTAAGAGATTACACAATGACGAAAGGTTATGCAATAGACCCAACTACTGCCCTTATGTATTTGGCAAGAATACTAGCATTGGCTTTACCGATACCATTGCATGAAACAGCACATGCATATGTATCTGATAAATTAGGTGATCCTACCGCAAAAAACCTGGGACGTATCTCCCTCAACCCCATAAAACACTTTGATATCATAGGAGCTATGTTCATGATATTTGTCGGGTTTGGATGGGCCAAGCCGGTCCCGGTTAACCACCGTTTCTATACCAACAAGAAGATATCGATGGCACTATCATCGCTGGCAGGTCCGCTCTCCAACTTCTTGTTAGCCTATCTATTCATTGTCATATATAAGGTAGTATACTATACTGCTGGCGGACTAGACGGTAGTTCATTTAGACATGTCATATCGATACTACTGGAATATATGATAGCCATCAACATCACCCTGGCAGTGTTTAACCTGTTGCCCATACCCCCACTAGACGGTTCCAGAGTCTTCCTGTTGTTCCTTCCGGAACGGATATATTTTGGCATCATGAGATACGAGCGATACATCGTAATCGTTCTCTTCTTATTGATGTCTTCCGGTCTGCTCAACGGTATTATCACACAGCTACAGATAAGTATGTATTCACTCCTGTCCAAAGCCACCATGTATTTGGATATACTGTTAGCATAGATTGTTGAGGTATAATGGAACAACTGAACTTTTCAATCGAAAACTTTGAGGGACCACTTGACCTACTACTTAAACTCATCGCCGGCAATCGGATGACTTTGCTGGATGTCAAGTTATCGCTCATTATCGATCAATATCTCGATTTCATCGGCACCATCGGACCCTCCCAGCTGGAAGATGCCAGTGAGTTCATCGAGATGGCTGCAAGACTGGTATACATGAAATCTGTTGCACTACTTCCCCGTCAGGAGGAAACTGAACAACTTCATCGGGAGTTGGTCGGACAGTTAGTCGAGTATCAGCTCGCTCAACAGGCAGCAGCAAAGCTTCGATATATGCAAGAGGGACTATTCTTCTTCGTTCGTGAACCGATGAAGATAGATTTTACCGAGGAGTATAAGGCGGTACATGACCCACAAGAACTGCTAACAGCCATGAAGGCACTGATGACCAAAGCCATAGTCATAACCGAACAGGGGCAGAGAACCTTTGAAGAGATAGTAGTAGCCCCGGTTGTGTCGGTATCCTCGAGAATGCTGCATATACTCCGAAGCCTAAGACGCGGAGTGGTCAGGACCCTCAATGAATTGTTCAGTACCATCAAGAGCAAAGGAGAATCCATTGCTACATTTCTAGGATTGCTTGAGTTAATGAATAACCGACGGATACTAGTGTCGGATGATGGGACTATAGAGCACACAGTTAGAAGAAATATCGCAACAGAGGATGATACATCTGATGAATGACCAACAGATAAAAAACATAGTTGAAGCGGTGTTGTTCGCAATGGGTGAACCCATCTCCTGCGAAAAAATCGCTGAAAGTCTAGAGGAACAACCCGAGCTGGTTGAAGCGGCTATGCTAGAGTTGATGTCGGATTACGATCAACGTCTTGCCGGTATCTGTATTCTTCAGATGGAGAATAGATATCAGTTAGCAACCCGACCGACCTATGTCGAGTTCGTGAGAAAAGCACTGAACACCAGACGCAACACTCCGCTGTCCACTGCAGCTATGGAAACACTAGCAATAATAGCGTATAATCAGCCGGTAACTAGAAGCTTCATCGAGCAGGTGAGAGGGGTCGACAGTTCATCCTCGGTATCCGGTCTGTTGGATAAGGGACTGGTAGCAGAAGCAGGCAGGCTTAATCTGCCTGGACGTCCCATCAGCTTTAGAACTACCGATGTATTTCTCAGATCCTTCGGCATGAATTCGCTGGAGGAACTACCACCCGCAAGAGATCAGGCAGAACAGCTGTCGGATATGATGGTACAAGAGGACGAGTAGATGATTGCGTTACTGCTACTGAAGATCCTGATGTATATACTGCTTTCGGTTATCGGAGTAGTATTGCTTGTAATACTGCTACCGCTTCACATATCACTGAGATATAGAGATTCGCAGTTTTCTGTATATCTCCACCTCATACATATACCCATAAAGGTGTATCCGCTAGCTAAGAGGGATAAGAAACCAGAAAAGACTACCAAAACTAAAAAGAAAGCAAAGACCGAAAAAACCAGTTCCTTGCCGTTCGATAAGCAGATGATAGTTGCCATGATACCGCCCGCGATGCGTTTCTTGCGATCTTTACCCCGTTCGTTAGTCATACGTAAGGTGAGGTTGCTACTGGTGGTGGCAAAAGATGACCCTAAAGATACCGCTATTGCTGCCGGTAGAAGCTTTGCGGCAATTTTATCGTTACAGAAACTGATGTCGCTTTATCTTCGTATAGCATACAAAAAGGTGAAGATCATACCGGATTTTTTGTCAGAATACACTGATAAGACAGAATTCGATTGTAAAATTATTGTATTTCCCTGTATACTGTTAGTAGCCTCAGCCACATTGCTCATTCGCATACTTAAGATTATGCGATTTACAAATAACGACAATAATAGATAGAATATTCCGAATGATATATATGAAGCCATAAGGAGAAAGCTATGCCAAATGATTTAGGTAATATTTTTGATGCGGCACTGGAGAAACTCAAAGAAATCTCGGGGAGTGATACTATTGTCGGCGATCCCATAGCACTCGACGAAACCACCACCGTTATACCTGTGAGCAAAGTAACCTTTGGGTTTGCAGGTGCAGGAGGTGAGTTCGGTAAATCATCCAAGGATAACTTCGGCGTCGGTACGGGCGGCGGAGTATCGGTAACCCCCATCGCCTTTCTCGTGAAGGATCAAGCGGGAGTACGCCTTATCCAATTGGTAGATTCAAAATCATCAACCGTAGACAACATCATTCGAACCGTACCCGAAGTGGTGAACAAGGTCACAGCGTTGTTTAAAAAAGACGAAACAACAGAACAAGAATAGAAGGGAAAATGACAGAGCGAATACAAAAGGTACTTTCACAGCAAGGATACTGTTCAAGACGGGCCGCAGAAAAACTAATAAGTGAAGGCAGAGTCAAGGTAAACGGAAGAACAGCATCACTCGGAGAGAGTATAGATATCTCAACCGACCGTTTGACTGTGGATAATGTACCTATCTTAATCCAAAAAAGACCGGAAAAACTATATTACATGATAAATAAGCCGCGGGGATATGTCACAACGCTGCATGATCGACATGCAAAGAAAGAGGTGGCTGCCCTAATTGAGGATCTGCCGGTCCGACTCTTTCCAGTCGGACGTTTGGACAAAGACTCAGAAGGACTGCTCTTCTTAACCAATGACGGTGAGTTTGCCAATATGATCACCCATCCCTCCCGCGGAGTCACCAAAAGCTATCGGGTTTCGGTAAAACCTGCAATGGACGAGACGCAGCTGTCAAAGCTTTCGGTCGGTGTGGAACTTGACGGTGTCCCCATTATGCCTGTAGCTATAACCATTACCGGTGAAGAAAGAAATAAGACGGTGTTTGAGATTACCCTCAGCGAGGGTAGAAATCGTGAGATTCGACGTATCTGCGAAGCGGTCGGTCTGACGGTAACACGACTGAAACGCACCGCAATCGGTCCGATAAGACTCGGGACCCTCGCAACAGGCAGGTATCGAGAGCTGACCAAAGCGGAACTGAAGGCGGTCTATTCTGCTTGCAGCCAACCTCAGGGACGATAGTATGATACGAATGAAGTTGTTCAACCGAATCGATGAGCAAAATGACTATTTGATCAATGAGGTCGAAGGCAGTATTTATACTGCCTATGACGATAACGGTCCAATCGGATACTGTGTGTTCACCTACCACGAAGAAATGGTGATACTTAAGGCACTATTGACCGCTCCGAAGGATATCGCAGTCGCCGACGGTTTAGCACGTGCTACCATCGCAGCAGCACAACTGCGGCAGAAAACCCGGGTCAGGGTAGAAGAAACAAAGAACGATTCAACCAATACAAGTGAACTCCAGGAATTTGTCGAATCTCTAGACGTCTTTTTAGACAATGAGGCTTCAATCCAGGATGTACTTTCCGCAACTGCCTGTAAACAAACCTCATAACAGATATCCGGAGATAACCATGATAAGAAGTATGACCGGCTTTGGACGTGCTAGTGAAATAATAGACTCTTACGATATTTCGGTCGAGATACGTTCGGTCAATCATCGATATCTGGAACTGTCTGTGAGAGTGCCTCGCAGCTACTCTTTCTTAGAGGAAGAGCTACGGAAGTATCTTATGGGATGTTCGCTCAACCGAGGTAAGGTTGAGGTCACCGTCCAACTGTGGCAGCTTGACAAGAGTGATGTGGTTGTCGAAGCCAATATTCCGCTGGCATCGGGGTATATGGAATCAATGAAACAGATATCCGAACAGTTAGGTCTGAGAGCGGATATAGGAGTCTCTACCATCAGTCGATTCCCTGATGTCTTTAACATTACTGCAGCCAAACCTGACGAAGACTCAATATTTACCGCAACGAAAACGGTGTTGGATAGAGCATTAGAAGGATTCCTCTCTATGAAGAAGAGCGAAGGAACCGGAATGCTTGAGGATATCCATGAGAAACTTGACTTCATCGAGAAGAAGGTGGATTTGATTGACCTTTCGGTGCAGGAACAGTTGGAGGAGTATCGACTCAAGCTCACGACCCGTATGAGGGAGATGCTAGAATCTATCGAGATTGATGATAACCGGATATTGCTCGAGGCGGCACTACTGGCCGACAGGTCAGCAGTGGATGAAGAGATAGTCAGACTGAAAAGTCATATAAAGCAATTCAGAGAGATACTAGAAGCAGATGAAGCGGTGGGTAGAAAACTCGATTTCCTCTTACAAGAACTCAACCGAGAGATAAATACCATCGGTTCTAAGAGTAATGATTTTGCATTAGCTTCGATGGTGGTCGATATAAAGGCAGCTACCGAGAAGATAAGGGAACAGATACAGAACATTGAGTAAAAGGATACGGCATCATTTATGGATCTGCTTGACATCGGATACGGAAACCTCATCTCAAAAGCCAGGATAATTTCAATCATCCATCCCTCTTCGGCACCGGCAAAGAGACTCATCAAGTCAGCTGCAGCTATCAATAAACTAATTGATGCCAGTAGTGGTCGAAAGACCGGATCGGTCATCATTACCGATTCCGACCACGTGATACTCTCACCGTTATCGACCCAGCAGTTACAGAGTTCATAAAAAACAGACATATATAAGGCGGAGGACCTGATGGTAATGGAGGGTATCGAAAACGGGAAGTATCTGGTCGTGATTTCCGGCCCGTCAGGATGCGGTAAGAACACGGTAGTTGAACAATTGCTTGTTCAAAACAAAAACATATCGGTATCGATATCATATACCTCGCGTGCAATGCGGGATTATGAGGTAGATGGTGACCACTACTACTTCACCACTAGGGAAGAGTTTGAGCGACGCACCGAACAAGGCTTGATGCTAGAAACGGTGGAATACAACGGGAACTACTACGGAACACCGTTGCCTGAGCTCACCGAGCGGTTGAAGAAACGACAGACGGTTGTACTAGTCATTGAGGTCCAGGGTGGAATGACCATTAAAAAACTCTTTCCCGATGCATTACTCGTCTTCATCACACCACCTTCCATGGAGGAACTGGAGAATCGACTTACTCTGCGCAGTACCGAAACTCCTGAGGGGCTCAGAAACCGACTTGCAATCGCACAACATGAGATGACCTATGCGAAATACTATGATAGAATAGTCGTCAACAATGATGTAGAAACCTGTATGGCAGAGATTGCTTCGGAAATTGAGAGCTGGCAGAACAGTAGGTAATCACAGAAGAACAGCATTTTTAGTGATTTAACACATCGACAGAATAGATATTCATAAAATGGGAGTAACATAAATAATGGAAAACAGAGATATACAGAAAATACTGGAGCAACACGACAGCACCTTCAGTTTGATAATAGCGGTAGCTAAGCGTTCGAGAGATATATCCGAATCAGCTCAACACAACAAGGTTGAATTGGTTGGGAAACCTGTAAACATTGCAATGCAGGAATTGATTAACGGGACAATTAAGGTGGTGGAGTAGGTATTCCGCTTGACTTATGGGGTGGCAGATGAAGTGCTATGTTGATGTGGCAGTATCCGGTGCCACCTTTAAATTTGACAGACTTTACACCTATTCGGTACCTGAATACCTCGAACCGTTTGCACTACCCGGTGCCCGGGTGGTTGTACCATTTGGCACAGGTAAACCACGAATGGGTTTGATACTCGCGGTTGCCGAACAGAAGGATAATCTCAAGCAGATTCTAGACATCGAGCGTACCCACCCCCTCGTCAATGACGAACTCATACAGCTCATTTTTTTGCTCAAGCAGCTCACCCTCTGCACCTATGATGATGCCCTAAGGACTATCATACCGAAATATAGTCGGTTAGTGGCAGACATTAACGGTGATGAGGTTCGCATGAAACCTGTCTCGAGAGCACACCAAGAGAAGGTATACGTAAGAAACGAACAGCCGGAGTATACCGGTAGGATAACTGAAAAACAACAACAGGCATTGGATATACTAGTCTCTCCACTAACCTTTGCCGAGATCCAGAGTATTTGTCCCATCTCAAGAAATATACTTGCAGCGTTACTCGAGAAGAATCTCATATCAACAGACTACCGCGAAAAGGTAGCCGAGATATATGTGAACTATCAGCTGCAGAATGAGGTGACTCTCACCCCACCGCAACAGCTAGCATATAGCCAGATTAAAGGCTACATGGACGACAGCCAAAAGAACACGACGCTGTTGTTTGGTATTACCAGCAGCGGCAAAACACTCATATACTTTCAGCTCATCAAAGATGTAATCCAACAGGGTAAAACTGCCCTACTCTTGGTACCTGAAATAGCGCTTGCGACCCAGCTCATTATCCGACTCAAAGGTTGGCTAGGGAATTCGGTAGGGGTGATTCACAGCCGACTCACCGATACCGAAAGGCAGCTCGAATGGTCGAGAATCCGAAATGGAGAATGCTCTTTGGTGGTCGGGACCCGCTCGAGCGTCTTTGTACCACTAGAGAATATCGGTCTCATAATAATCGATGAAGAACAGGAACAGACATATATCTCCGATTCATCTCCGCGCTATGATACCTTTTCCATTGCCTCAGATAGAGCTAACTATCATTCGGCTCATCTACTGCTTTCCTCTGCTACACCATCGGTTGAAAGCTATCATTACGCAAAAATCGGACGATACAACTACGTCGAGTTAAAGAATCGGTATATGGATATGCCGTTACCGGAGGTAACGGTAGTAGATATGCGAAATGAACTGCTTGAAGGTAATACCCTTACTATTAGTGAGTACCTCAAGGATGAAATAGAGCTACGATTAGCTAAAAAAGAACAGGTGATTCTGTTACTCAACCGTCGCGGTTATCGTACCGTCTCAATCTGTTCCAACTGCAAAGAGATAGTCACCTGCAGCAGTTGCGATGTTGCCATGGTGTATCATAAGTATACCGATAGGCATATATGCCATTACTGCGCTAAGTCTCAAGAGGCAATACTACTTTGCGAGAAATGCGGTGGAGAGATACGACATACCGGAATAGGAACCCAGAAGATTGAAGAAGAGCTGAATATGCTGTTCCCGTCTGCCCGGATTGCGCGTGTGGACTACGATGCGATTACAAAACGTCATACACTCGAGTCGGTGTTAACTGAGTTTGCCAAGGGCGAGATAGATATCATCATCGGTACACAGATGGTGAGTAAAGGGTTAGATTTTGTGGATGTGACGTTAGTCGGAGTACTCTGTATCGATCAGATGATGCTGATGACCAACTTCAGGGCAACTGAAAGAGCCTTCTCGCTGTTGACCCAGGTGATCGGGCGAAGCGGGCGGGGAAGTAAGATAGGACAGGCAGTAATCCAGACCATAGACCCAAAAAACCGAATCATATCGCTGGCTACCTCTTCAGATTTCGAAGGTTTCTATGAAAGAGAGATACTCTCAAGAAAAGCTCATCTCTATCCCCCCTACTGTAGTGTGTCCTCTGCGATGATACTCGGCAAGGATCAAAAGAAAACCGAACAGGCTGCCTATCACTTCCTGTCGCTGCTTAAGACAAGATTAGCGCAACATGAGAAAAAACTACCGATACGCATACTCGGTCCAGTAGCTACTAGAGTTTCCTATGTGAGCGACACGTTTAGGTATAAGGTGACCTTCAAGAGCCGGGGAGATGAAGATTTTCGCAGTGTAGTGAATAATGCACTGGTCGACTTTTATCAGAGTAAAGATATAAAGGACATACATGTCAACGTCAGTTTCTATGATGACGGTGATATATGAATAACCCTATCATGCAAAACATGATAGGTCATAGAATTATCTTTTGAGTTAAGGAGCAGAATATGTCAGAGGTGGTATGTATAGGCCAAGCTTGTATCGATTTTTTCATCAACGGGATACAGGATAATTTCGACTTGAACAATATGAGAAATACCTGCGAGAGCTTCACCATGGAAATCGGGGGAGATTCTACCAACGAGTCGAGGATTCTCAAACGAATGGGAGTAGATGTGAGCGTGGTTCACAGTCGCGGTGACGATTCTCCCGGAGCAGTCGTCAAATATATGTTTGATTTAGATGGTGTAGACATCAGCAAGTGTATCGTTTCACCAGATGCCAAGACCTCTATAGTCATCATCTTCCCGATGAAGGAGAAAGAACGTCATGTAATAGTACCAGAACATTTCGGTGATAGAGTGTCATTCGATGTCACCGCTGACATGATAAAAGGTGCTAAGATTGTTAGTTTCGCAAGTCTTTTGGGTCAACCTTTCAGAGAACCTGAACAGACATATAATGCGGCAAAGCTGGTCAAGGACAACGGTGCCATCCTTTGTTGCGATATTAACCTCAACCCAACCATAGATATAAGGGACTATCGCGAAGCGTTTCAATTTGTCGATTATTTCTTCCCGAACCACGAAGAGGCACTAGGGTTGTCTCATCTCGATACCGTTGAGCAAGCTGCCGATTTCTTCCTCGATTTCGGGGTCAAGAACATGATAATAAAAACCGGTAGTAATGGCGTATATGTCAAGAACGCTACCGAAGAGTTCAGACTTCCTGCATTTCATATAGAGCAGGTGATTGACACGACTGGTGCCGGAGATAACTTCGCTGCAGGTTTTATCTGTGCCATGCTTGAAGGCAAGAGCCTTAAGGAGTGCCTGTTATACGCAACAGCCACCTCGTCGATATGTATACAGGTAATAGGGGCTTCGACCGGTGTCAGGAGCAAGCAACAGGTGATAGACGCCATTATGAATCAAAAGGTACACTATCCCGAGATATATGACGCATTCTTTCGTAACTAACTTGAATTAGCTAAGGAAATAATACAAAGACAAATAGAGAGCACTAGTTCGTAAAGATTTACGAAAATAGTGCTTTTTTCATGCAATGGTTCGACCTTTGTAACCTACTATTACGATGCGGGTCAATCGGTTGCATATTTTTCTTGCATTCTACCAATAAAAGACCCCTGCGGTTGGGGTTCGTCCACTATCATCCATATCCTCAAAAAGCGGGAGTATCTCGGTCATACTTGTAACTTCAAGACCCGCAAGCATTTCAAAGATAAAAAGAGCCATTACGTTGACGAGAGCGAATGGACGATTTTTGAAAATACCCATGAGCCGATTATCGACCAAGAAACCTTTGACAACGTACAGCGCATAAGGGGCAACGCTCGGCGTTATCCC
>WRIP01000022.1 GCA_009782665.1 Oscillospiraceae bacterium | reverse complement strand
AGCAGTAACGGAAGTATTTGATCGAATTGAGAATAGAGTTCAGATACTAGAAGAATGAGTTATATTGTTTCATTTATGCCTAAGGCTAATGAAGATATGGACGATATAGAAACCTATCTATCTCAGTTTTACAAAGATACTGTCAAGTCATTTTTCGAAAACATGAAGAAACATGTATTGCTACTACAAACATTCCCATACATGTGTCCAGAGTATAACGAAGACTCATATTTTAAGCAGATGGTTATAAATGACTATCTATTATTTTACAGTATTGATGAAAAGCGAAAGAGGATAATAATTCATCGCATACTTCATTCAAAAAGAGATATACATCATGATATATCATCTAAGTAAGCATCATAAACGTTAGGGATGAAAAAAATCACGATGCTACATTCCACTCAGGAACACTAAGGTGTTGCGGGTGGATAGTAACGTCTATAATGGTTTGTTCTTGTAAAACCAGTGTTACTGATTTTACTTCGCTTACTTATAAAAACAGGTTTACTTTTTTTCGTTCGCTACTAACGATATATTCGGATGAACTCTGTTAAGACCTCCACACTACTATACTGAAGTTTTTGTATATTCTACTGATTGAGATAAAAAGAGAAGAGAAGTGTAATGACGATAATGTATACCACCACAAAACAGCGATTGCTCTAGAAATCTTCAGTTAGCTATTCTGTTTATGATTAAAATATGTTAGAATATCTTTGACAAATGAATAATGACTCTTCGGGGCAGGGTGAAATTCCCGATCGACGGTATAGTCCGTGAGTGAACAACTGAATTGGTGAAATTCCAATACCGACAGTATAGTCTGGATGAAAAGAAGATAGTACTAACAAAAGATTATCTATGCTAATCTTGTGAAATGTAGTTTTACACCTGAAGAAAGTATTCAGGTGTACATTCATTTCGGAGGAGAAATATGAATAACAGAGAATCACTGAAAAAGATGGTAGTTATGGCACTGCTCAGTGCACTTGCGTTTTTTGCGGTGGCATTGCTTAGGATACCCATGTTGTGGGCCGGGCCGCTGGTACTCTCATATGAGCCTAAGGATGTAATAATTGCTATAGGTGGGTTGCTCTTCGGACCTTTGCCTGCTGCTATCATCGCCATTGTCGTAGCCTTCATCGAGATGGTAACCGTTTCCTCTACAGGACCCATCGGATTTATAATGAATGTGATTTCATCCGGCTGTTTTGTCTGTAGCTCTGCCATAATATACAAGAGGCATCGCACCATAAAAGGTGCTATCACTGGTCTGTCGGTTGCCTGCTTAACCACAACCATCGTTATGCTACTCTACAACTACTTTTTTACCCCTATCTTCATGGGTGTACCTAGAGCGGTGGTAGCATCGTTATTAGTACCATTGTTTCTCCCCTTTAATATCATCAAGAGTATCATTAATGCTGCAATCATTATGATGATATATAAGCCGGTAGTTACCGCTCTGAGGAAATCCAATCTACTGATAGAATCAGAAGACTCAGCAGCTTCAGGCAAATTTAATATCGGTGTTTTTCTACTCTCCTGCTTTGTATTGGCGACCGCAATAGTATTAGTACTGGTGCTGCAAGGTCAAATGTAAGTGGTTGCTGTGACAACGATTTACTCTTGACATTCCAACCTAAAAGCTCTAGTATCATAAAAAAAGAATAACCCTTATTGAGAGTGATGGAGGGATATGGCCCTGTGAAATCACAGCAACCGGTCGCTTGATACGGTGCTAATTCCATCGGATGATCCGGCAGATAAGATGAATCGATGCCTGTGTCATTCCACCGGCATTTTTTCGTGCGCTCTTATTGGGTTAAGTAGGAGATTACACATGTATGAAACAAAACCAACTAAACTAAACCCGCTCTCTCCATTTACTACAACCACTCTTTTCACATCTGAATCGGTTACCGAAGGGCATCCCGACAAAGTCGCTGATAGTATCTCAGACTCGATTCTCGATGAGTATCTGTCGATTGATGCTGACGCCCGGGTGGCAGTAGAGGTATTGGTTAAGGGCAAAAACGTAGTGGTGGCAGGTGAGATAACCTCTTTTGGTATAGTAGATATCGACCGTGTTGTGAGAAAAACAATCGCCAAGATAGGATACGATGATGACCGAGATATATTCTCTGCAAATAACTGTATCATCACGAAGTTTATCGAAACACAATCAAAGGATATTGCACTAGGAGTCGATATATCACTCGAAAGTAAATCGGGAGGGGAGCTGCAACTCGGTGCGGGAGATCAAGGGATGATGTTTGGATATGCCTGTGGTGAAACCGATGAGAAGATGCCTCTTTCTATCAGCTTAGCTCACCGACTTACCAAACGATTGGCGTATCTTCGCCACAACCATCTGCTTTCCTATCTCAGACCCGATGGTAAAGCTCAGGTGACGGTAGAATATCAAGACGGGAGAATATCCCGGGTCGACACGGTTGTCATAAGTACACAACATAGTGAAAAGATAGATATCGAGACACTCAGGCAGGAGATAAGAGAGCAGGTCATCTATGCAGTCATTCCGAACACTCTGATTGATGAGCATACCAACATCTATATAAATCCCACCGGTCGCTTTGTGGTGGGTGGACCCGAGGGAGATTGTGGACTGACCGGACGTAAGATTATCGTAGACAGCTATGGTGGTGTGGCAAGGCATGGAGGAGGTTGCTTCTCAGGGAAGGATCCCACAAAAGTCGATCGTTCTGCGGCATACATGGCGAGATACATCGCCAAAAACGTGGTGGCTGCTTCACTTGCTGACAGATGTGAACTACAGATATCCTATGCCATCGGGGTAGCAGAGCCGGTGAGTGTGTTTCTTGAGACTAACCGGGATGAACAAACAAATGAATGTATCAGAAAGGCCATACTCGATGTCTTTGATATGCGTCCAACCGCAGTGATTGAACAACTCAGACTTAGAAGACCCATATATGCCGTATTATCCTGTTACGGGCATATGGGTCGTGAAGATCTCGGTGTATTGTGGGAACAAACCGACCGAACCGAGCAACTGATAGCGGCATTTAACCTTCATAGCAATATATCCAAGTAAGCGACTATTTAGGGTGTTTTTGTCCGCTTAGAACAGCTGGAACAGTCACCCGATTGCTTTACCTGAACCTGTCATTCTGTTAACATATATGTAAAACCAACATGGGGAAAACTCGATGTCTTCGAATATATCCGGAGTAGTTGAAAAGGTCATCTATTCAAACAGTGAAACATTTTTTACAGTACTCGATCTTGATGTCAACGGTGAGTTAGTATCGGTAGTCGGTGAACTCGGAGTTACCATAGTTGGAGAGGAACTCACCGTGTACGGTGACTATGTAACTCATCCGACCTATGGGGTACAGTTCCGAGCGATAGCCGCCAAGAGAAACCTCCCCTCTGGAGCAAATGCTATACTTAAGTATTTAGCAGGAGGGGTCATTCCGGGAGTGGGTGAGGTGCTTGCGCGACGCATCGTGGAACAGTTTCAGGATCAAACACTCGAGGTCATAGATAAGACTCCTGAACAGCTAGCAGAGATAAAAGGAATCTCTAAAGAGAAGGCAGAAGAAATCGGCAGCAGGTTTCGAGATATCTTCGGTATTCGTGAAGCCATCTCGGAGTTAGCTACCCTTCAGGTATCCACCCATGATGCCGTCCGACTGTACAAGGAGTATGGTAATAGGGTTTCGGAAATGATATCCGACAACCCATATATACTCTGCGGTTTCCCATTATATAAGGAGTTTCAATACTCCGACGATATTGCAATGTCGCTTAGTTTTGAAGCGGATAGTGAAACCCGCGTACGAAGCGGTATAATATATATCCTGCGACATAATATGCTCAACGGACATACCTGTTCTCCCGCGGAACGCCTCATCGATAAGGCAGCGAGTTTTCTCGAGGTAGAACGCGACAGGGTAGAAATCATACTCTGGGAATCTGTAGATAATTCGCTAATCAGAGCTGCTGAAATAGATAATCTCATGTTCATATTCCTGCCGGCACTCTATGACAGCGAGCGATATATAGCTGAACGAATAGGTCTACTAGGAAAAGCGGAATACAGATCCTCCAAAGCTACCGATGACGTCATCGATAGCTTTGAACAGCAGATATCAATTACATATGAACCACTACAGCGTAAAGCTATTGTCAACGCTATTGACAGCGGAGCACTGGTCATAACCGGAGGTCCCGGTACCGGTAAGACTACAGCACTTAACGCCATCATCACCCTGTGTGAAGCGAAGGGTGAAAGGGTGGCAATAGCCGCACCTACCGGGAGGGCTGCAAAGCGGATAGCCGAACTGACCGGTCATGAGGCGAAGACCATCCACCGGCTACTGGAGGTAGACTACAGGCAGGATGAAGAGATACGCTTCGTTCACAACCAAGAGAATCTGCTTGAATGTGATCTGGTCATCGTAGATGAGATGTCGATGGTGGATGTGGTGTTGTTCGAATCGTTACTTAAGGGATTGAAACCCGACTGTCGATTGGTGATGGTGGGTGACAGCAACCAGTTGCCGGCAGTCGGAGCTGGCAATCTGCTGCAGGATATCATAAGTAGCAGATGCTGTCAGGTGGTGGAGTTCAAGAAAATCTTTCGCCAAGCCGCTGCCAGTGGAATAGTGGTAGAGGCACACAATGTAGTAGCTGGCAACCTACCCGATCTCTCTCAACGTAACACAAATTTCTTTTTCATTCCCTGTACCGAACATGACGGTCCTTCGCTGATTGCTTCGTTATCTGCTAAAAGGTTACCCGAGAGATATATGGTCGATCCCTTTATTGATATACAGGTGCTTTCTCCCAGCCGAATAGGCAGCATGGGTACCGAATCGCTCAACCTAGTACTCTCCAGTGCACTAAACGGTTCCGACCCAAACAAAAAGGAAATATCGGTGTTCGGTCGCAGATTTCGCGAAGGCGATAAGGTGATGCAGACTAGAAACAACTATGACATCGGATACACCCGGAAGGATGGTAACAATGGAGTAGGGGTATATAATGGGGATATCGGCAGGATTGATTCAATCTCCCCCTCTGAAGGCAGAATTGCGGTTGAGTTCGATGATGATCGTCGGGTCATATATTCCCTTGAGGAGGCAACCGAACTCGAGACTGCCTATGCAGTGACGGTACACAAGTCTCAGGGTAGCGAGTATCCGGTAGTTATACTCGCCTTATACGCTACACCCTCACGTCTCAGATACCGTAACCTGCTGTATACTGCCATCACCCGAGCTAAGGATCTACTCGTAGTCATCGGGGATGAACGGGTAGTAGAAGCGATGGTAGAGAACGATAAAAAGTCTCTTCGTTACACCGGGCTAGAGAGTTTCATAAACAGTCACACAAGATAGACGGATGACAAAAAACTGAATCGTAACTCTGCTGATGTATATGAAAACCCATCGAAAAGTGGTATAATTTCAGTGAAATAGATTATGAGTGAGATTAATGGTAACAGAGAAAAACGACTACAAAAAGGACTTTCTTGAGTCTAGAAAAAAATATATCGAGAAACAGTTCGATTACCTAAATGAACGACAGCTGGAAGCTACGGTTCAGGTAAGCGGACCTATGCTCATTTTAGCAGGTGCCGGTAGTGGAAAAACCACCGTGCTAGTCAATCGGATACTAAATCTGGTTGAGTTCGGTACGGCATATGTATCCGACGAGATCCCGGCTTCGCTTACACGCGAGGATCTCAACGAACTTAACTCTCTGATTGCCAGCGGCAATAAGGCTGACGATCGTATTATGTCGCTCCTAAATGACGGGAAGGTAGATCCCTGGAACATACTCGCCATTACCTTCACAAATAAGGCGGCAGGTGAACTAAAATCACGTATTGTCGAGAGGGTAGGCCCACGGGGAAGTAATTTGTTTGCCTCAACCTTTCACTCAGCATGTGTTCGCTTTTTGAGGCGGGATGCCGATAGAATTGGGTATGATAAGAATTTCACCATCTATGATTCGGATGATTCCCGCCGGGTGATTAAGCAGATAATAAAGGATAATGGTATTGATGACCGTTTCATAACGGTGGCTTCGGTAGCTTCGGCTATCTCAAGAGCCAAGGACAGTATGTGTTCAACGGTCGAGTTCACCCAAAATATTCAAAACTATACCGACGAACTCTACGCCAAAATATATACCGAGTATCAGAGTCGATTGTCTGCTGCAGGTGCGATGGATTTCGATGACCTCATATTCAACACCGTCATACTTCTCGAGAATAATAAAAGAATACGTGATATGTATCATGAGCGATTCACATATATCTTTGTAGACGAGTACCAAGATACCTCGGTTGCTCAATTTCGTCTTGTTAAGCTATTGACCGGTAGTCATCAAAATATCTGTGTAGTCGGAGATGACGATCAGAGTATATATAAGTTTCGTGGGGCTACGATAAAGAATATTTTGACCTTTGAAGCCAGCTTCCCCGGTGCCAAGGTGGTGAGGTTGGAACAAAACTATCGCTCAACCGGAAACATACTCGATGCAGCCAACTCGGTCATCACCTACAATACCAATCGAAAGGGTAAGACCCTCTGGACTGCCAATGAGTTTGGAGCTCAGGTGAGTGTGTATAGCGCATCTTCAGCAGAAGAGGAGACTCGCTTTATCGTCTCAACTATCGAACAGGCACATGACGACGGGATGTCGTACGGAAGTAATGCAATTCTCTACCGGATGAATTCTCAATCAAAACAGTATGAAAACGAACTCTATCTGAGAGGTATCCCATATAAGATCTTCGGTGCGGTACGGTTTCTCGACCGAGCAGAGATTAAGGACATGCTGGCATATATGAGTATCGTCGACAATCCCGAAGATAATCTCAGACTCAAACGGATAATTAATAATCCTACCAGAAAAATCGGCAATACCACCATCGCTGCGGTAGAAATGATTGCGCTACGAGAGCATCTTTCGATGCTTGAGGTCATAGATAACCGTGAAAAATATGAGGAAATCTCCCGTACGTCAAAGGCACTCGGTGAGTTTAATGATATCTATCGAAACCTTATAAAAGCTCACCAAACTGCTAAGAGCATTGAAGCGTTTGCGAAACAGGTCTATGAGCTGAGTGGATATGAAGCGATGCTAATAGAGGACAACGAAGAGGTAAGAAAAGATAACATTGAGATGCTCTTCACTGCCATCCGTCGGTTTGAAGAGGAGTTCGATGATACATCGCTTAGTGACTTTTTGTCATATATTTCACTCTACTCCGATACCGATAACTACGACAGCAATGAAGATGTAGTGGTACTGATGACACTTCACGGAGCTAAGGGTCTTGAGTTCGATAACGTCTTTATGCCAGCGCTGGAGGAGGGTATATTCCCATCCTCACAATCCTGGTACAACACGGAGGATATTGAGGAAGAACGACGACTTTGCTATGTAGGGATCACACGAGCCCGTAAGAACCTCTATGTCAGCCATGCAGCGAGAAGGATTTTGTTCGGGAAAACAATGAGTAATCCGCGCTCGAGGTTTCTTACTGAACTCCCCCAAAACATCACACTGACAGGTAGAACAGTATTCCCCAGTGTTTCTATTTCTGAACCCGTGGCTAGAAATCTCAACACCATAGCTACTACAACACCGAAAAAAGATATCGAACAGACGGAATATATTCGGTTTGAGGTGGGAGACGAAGTAGTGCACAGAAAGTTCGGACGAGGTAAGGTCATATCTGCCAAACATCTCTTGAGTGATAGTATTCTTGAGATTGTGTTTGAGATTCATGGAACGAAAAAGATAATGGCTGCCACAGCCAAGATGCAGCGACCTCAGTAGTCGCAGAAAGAGAAAACTGATGAAGGTATATCTCATCGCACATACCGAGCAACCCGAACAGGTGGTTGCTGCTGCCGCTAAACTCTGCTATTCGGATTCGGAAGTTAGTACTCTGATGAACGATCTCACTCCTGAAAAAACCGAGAGCTTCATCGATACATTGCTCAATCAACTAGGGCATGAGAGTCCGATTGAACATGCGAGTTTTACCTTTGCCATCGAAGGGGTATCGCGATCCTTGCTAGCACAGATAACCCGTCATCGACACGCCAGCTACAGTGTTCAGAGCCAGCGTTATGTCAAACTTAAAGATTTTAACTATGTCATCCCTCCTGTGATTGCCGAGGACGAAGCGGCACTAGCAGTATTTGAAGCAGCGATGCTTAACGATCGCTGGAGCTATAACGAGATTACGAAGATACTCTATACATCCCATCTGCAGCAGTATCTTAAGACAGGTATCGATCAAAAAACCGCAGAATCTCAGGCAGAGAAGAAAGCCATTGAGGATGCGAGATTCGTATTTCCTAACGCCTGTGAAACTAAGATGGTGATGACCATGAATGCCCGTTCACTACAAAATTTCTTTCGACAACGTTGCTGCCGCAGAGCACAGTGGGAGATACGTGCATTAGCGGACGAGATGCTAAAGTTGGTCTGTGAAAAAGCTCCGACTATTTTTAAGAACGCCGGTCCACCCTGTATCAAGAGTAGGTGCAGTGAAGGTAAGATGAGTTGTGGTATGAGCGAAGAGGTGCGAAATTACTACCGAGAGTTAAAGGAAAATATCTAGTGGGCAGACTATTTGTAATTGAAGGATGTGACGGCAGCGGTAAGGCGACTCAAGCCAAACTGCTCGAAGCTAAACTGCTAGAACTTGAACTAGACGTCAAGCTCATAGACTTCCCCTGCTATGACGAGGAATCCTCGATATTCATCAGGCGATATCTCGCTGGTGAGTATGGAAGTTCACTGTCCGACGTTAATTGTTATGCCGCCTCGATGTTCTATGCTGTGGATAGATATATCAGCTTCATGCAGAGTTGGGGTGACCAGTACTATATGGGTACTACCTTTGTTTCCAACCGATACTCTACTTCAAATGCAGTGCACCAGATGCCGAAGCTAAAGCAAACTGAATGGGATGAATTTATTCACTGGTTGTTTGATTTTGAGTACAACAGACTGAGACTGCCAAGACCGGATGCGGTCATCTATCTCGATATCGATTCTACTCTCAGCGAACAGCTGATAATGGAACGATACAATGGAGATAGGAGCCTCATGGATATCCATGAGCAGGATATTGAGTTTCAAAGGAATAGTCGAACGGCAGCGCTCTATTGTGCCGCAAAAGAAGGATGGACAGTTATTGACTGCAGTGAACATGACCGGATGAGAAGCAGAGAGAGTATAGCCGAAGAGGTATATGATTCTATCAAAAGCCAGCTTTAGCGATGACAGACATATACATTCGAGCGAAACTTTTGCCTTTGCTTCATTTGTGTGTATAATGTTTGGGTGATAAAAAAAGAACAGAAATCTAAACAGATATCTAAGAAGTATTTTCTCAAAGGCGAGATATACTTTATTGCTAGGAAGATAGAAAAAGAAAAAAATATAGTTGTTTTGAGGTAATTTGTTTGTATGTTAGAGTTTCAAGAGATATCAATTGAAGATAAAAGTAGATTGCAGCCTATGCTGCTAAATGAGAAGAACAGGGGTTGTGAGTATACTTTCGGAAATGCTATACTATGGGTGAAAATCTATGCAACGAAGGTTGCATATCATAATGAATCTGCTGTGATACGACATGATCGTCACGGTGCTGGTTATCTGTTCCCGATAGGTGATTTTGATCTAAAAAACACCCTTAATCTGATGCTGGAAGATGCAAAGCAAAGCGGACATGAGGAGCGTTTTAGTATCTTAGCTGCTGACAAAGCCGACTTCGAGGCGATTGATGCTATCTACCCCGGTCGGTTTGAGTATCGATTTGAGCGAGATTATGCCGAATACATCTATCTTGCCAAGAATCTTATAACGCTTGAAGGTAAAAAGTATCATAACAAACGCAACCATATCGCACGATTTCGCGATAACCATCCCGACTATGAGTTTCGGGCAATCACCAAGGATAACATTGAACAGGTCATGGAGATGAACAAGACCTGGTGCGAACGATATGCAACAGATGCCTCAGAGAGTCTATCGGAAGAGATAACCGTAGCGTCGAGAGCATTGGATATGTTTTTCGATATCGGGCTTGAGGGTGGATTTATTCAATCCGGTGATGAAATCTTAGCCTATTCGATAGGTGAGCCAATTAATTCAAATACCTATTGTATTCATATTGAGAAAGCATTTCACGACATACAGGGCAGCTATGCCATAATTAATCGTGATTTTGCCGCTCATTTTTGTAAGGATTATGAGTATATAAATCGTGAGGATGATGTCGGACAGGAGGGGCTGAGAAAAGCTAAGCTCTCCTACTATCCCGAGTTCCTCAGCGACAAGATAACGATATTCCCGAAAGTATAGCCAAGAGCAACTTAGTGTTAATCTATCTGATACGAGGATAATATGATTAGAACAGCAACGGCTTATGATATTTTAGCATTAAAGAAAATCTGGGACAGTTGCTTTAGTGACCCGATTAACTATATAGACTTTGTGTTTGACCGGTTAGCAAAACCCGAACAGGCGGTAGTCTGTGAGGAAAATGGTGAGATAGTCTCGATGCTATTGATGATAGACACCGAGTTTGTGTTTGGGGATGAAACCGCAAAAGCGGTATATATATTAGGGGCTGCGACCGCAAAACAACACCAAAACCGCGGGTATATGACCTATCTTTTGGACTATGCAGAGAATCTGGCACGTTCGCAGGGGGTACAGCTAGCGATACTGGTACCGGGTGAACAGTATCTCTACAGTTACTACAAAAAGCGTGGTTACAACGCTGATTTTAACGTTCGCCGGTTGAAGATAAAGCGAGCGATGCTCGAGTCGGTGAGAACACTCGATAGCAGTATCATCATCGACCGGATATCCCCCTCAGTTATAGCAGATATACGGGAACATGCACTGAGCAAGCAACCTCATGTGAGATGGAATACTGAAAAGATCAAAATCCTAATGGAGGATTCCTTCATCTACGGCGATCATGTAGCCCTCTATCAGGGAGAACAGGGAAGAGCTTATGCATTCTTTCGACTCGAGAATCGGAAGATTTTCATCAAGGAAAGTCTTGGATCGGAGGATGATATGGTGCTGGCTTTGGTAAGAGCGCTGATGAGTCAATATCGTGCTAAAGGGGTGCTGATGACACTACCGACCAGAAGTGAACTCTTTGCCCATGAAGGGGAGGTAATCCCCTACGGTATGTCCAAGCCGCTGCATGTTAAGACCTATATTGCGGATCTCAACCCATATATGAATCTAATGTTTGACTGAAGGAGCTACTTAAAATGATATATAAGACACAAGACGGTCAGTACGATAACAGAAGACGAAGAAGAAGAGAATACCAAAGAAGACGGGGTTGGATCGGATGGCTCATCGCACTGATCATCATCGGTGTGGTTGCCTACGCAGTAAATTATGGATACAAATATATAAAGAGTGATGTTGAAGGCACAAACGGAGTCGATACCCCTATCATCATAGATATACCCTATGAAGCAACCTCAGATATGATCTCCGAACTACTGGAAGAATACGGAATAGTTGCAAACAAATTCATCTTTAGAAACTATCTGCGGTTTTTCTATGCCAAAACCCCTCACTTCATGTACGGCCCGCATGAGCTTCGCAGTAATATGAGTTATGAAGAGATAATACCGGTATTAGAACAACCCATGTTAGATCTCCGAGAGACAATAACGCTCCAATTTATTGACGGTTGGACAACTCTGAGAATGGGAATGTATCTCGAAGAGATGGGCATATGTAGCATCGATGAATGGCTGGAGGCCTGTAACGATGTTTATGATGTTTC
Source organism: Oscillospiraceae bacterium (assembly GCA_009782665.1). Taxonomy (GTDB): domain Bacteria; phylum Bacillota; class Clostridia; order Oscillospirales; family Ruminococcaceae; genus WRIP01. Next base: position 697 of record WRIP01000022.1, on the reverse strand, counting down.
CTTCTACGAAAAAATTTCAAGTAATCCAGAGAAGTTCACTAAACTCGAAGGTTTCCTATTCCCTGATACCTACGAATTCTACGAAGATGTAACACAGTACGAGATAGTACAGAAGATGCTTGAAACCTTTGAAGAAAAGATACTGCAGGATCCGGTACTGTCGATACAGATTGAGCTCAATAATATGAGTCTCGAAGATATTGTCAGGTTAGCATCGATTGTTGAAAAAGAAACCGGTGATCTAGATGAGATATATAAGGTGTCATCGGTGTTCCATAATCGTTTAAGTAAATCCTCTCCCTTACCCTCATTACAATCATGTGCCACTCAGAAGTATACGGTAGGAGTGCTAGACTACTACTATATTGAACTCAGAGGATTTGAGGGTACTCCATATGAGATGGAGTACGCATACGACACCTATCTCTGTGAAGGTTTAATGGTCGGAGCCATCTGCAATCCCAGTAAAATTTCCATCAGTGCTACCCTCAACCCGGAAGACACCCCATACTATTATTTCCTGATGGATGATACCGGCAAGACATACTATGGAACCACATACAAAGAGCATCAGGAAAACATTAACCAGATGCGAGCCGCAAATGCTCAGGTAGCCAGTGGTGCAGGTGATATGAGCTGATGAATACCTTTGAGAGAATCTATGAGATAGTGAAGCAGATTCCAACCTCAAAGGTTG
>WRIP01000021.1 GCA_009782665.1 Oscillospiraceae bacterium | reverse complement strand
AACGGTACTCTGTACCTCCTTCATGAAGTCACTGCAACTCTTGGTTCCTTCCGGACGGGTTCTGAGTGCTAATGTGTTGACAAACATCCCTACAATATCGGTTAGCTCTTCACGATTTCGTCCGGCTGAGGGGGTTCCGATTATGATATCTTCATCCGAAGTATATCGGGCCAGCATGATATAGAATGCTGAGAGCATGACGGTATATGGAGTGAGTGCTTTACTTCTGGCAAAGCGATGTATATCGTTTTGCATTCTTCTAGTGATACGGAAACTGCTGCGTTTACCGATGAACTGTTGATGGCTGTGTCGAGGTACATCGGTACGCAACGACAGTTGTGGCAGTTCACCACCAAGTTGTTGCTGCCAGTAATCCTTCTGACGCTGCATACTCAGTGTGGTGAAGAAATCCGCCTGCCAGACGGCATAGTCGGTATATCGGAGTTTCTCTTCTGGCAGAGCTCTGCCTTCATATGCATCGGTTAACTGTGATACTACTAATTCGTATGAGATTCCGTCTGAGATGATATGATGCATATCGATGAACAGTACGTGCTCATCATCAGAAAGTGCCACATGCTCGATTCTCATGAGCGGAGGACGGGAGATATCAAAGGGTTGAATGAAGCCTTTGAGCATGGTCGGCAGCTGTTTATGGGTCGCACTATGACTCATAATATCCACTGCCACCTTGGCATGGACCTTCTGACGAAGCTCACCGCCTCGCATAAAGATACCGGTTCTGAGCGATTCATGTCGTGCCACAATTGTTCTATAAGCGGCTTTGAGGCGCTTAAGATCGAGTTTTCCCTGAATTCGAAGAGCTCCCGGCATGTTATATACGATGCTTTCATCGTCGATACCGCGAAGCATGAACACCCGGCGTTGAGCAGCAGAAGCGGGATAGTCCCGTTGCAGTTCGGTTTTGGCAATGGGAATATATTCGTCTCCTGCCACTGCCTTGTCGATGAGTGCGGCATAGGCTTTAAGTGTAGGATCGGCATATACCTCCTTGAGCGATACCTCAAGATCGAAGTAGCTGCGGACTGCTGCTGCTACCGCAATGATGTTGAGTGAGTTGCCGCCGAGTTCGAAGAAATTATCGTTTCGGTCGTTTACCTTCACGCCTAATGCATGGGACCATAAGTCTGCTAATAGTATCTCGGTTTTGGTACGCGGTGCGACAGTACGGTCGGTGATGACAATATCTTCGTTCTGCCTATCGGGTTCGGGTAGAGCACGGCGATTAAGCTTCCCGTTGGTGGTGAGCGGTATCTCCGGCAATCTGACGAAGTATGCCGGTACCATATAGTATGGGAGCGATTGACCTAGAATTGTGCGGATTTCACTTCTCGTTGGGGTGTTATCGCCACAGATATATGCGACCAGATACTTTTCTTTGTTCTCATTCTCGAGATCGATGACCACACAGTCATCAATTCCCTCTATCTGAAACAATCGTGTCTGTATTTCGTCCAGTTCAATTCTAAATCCTCGAATCTTAACCTGAGAGTCACTACGCCCGATATATATTATCTCGTTGTTATCCGACAGGCTGACTACGTCACCAGTCTTGTACATGCGTTTACCAGGGTTGAAGGGATCTGGTAGAAAAACTCTGTCTGTTTCGGCTTGGTTGCCAATATATCCGCGTGCTAGACAATCTCCGGCGATATACAGTTCCCCGGTCGACCCTCTAGGTGCCAACATCAGGTTATCCGATAGAATATATGCCGAGACATCCTGCATTGGTCGACCTATATTTATCTCCTCATCGGTAATCTCTTTGAATGTGACACCTATGGTGGTTTCGGTCGGACCATAGAAATTGTAGATTCGACCTTTAGACAGTTCACGGAAGCGTTTGACCAACGAGGCAGAGAGTGCTTCACCGCCTAGCATTATCTGTCTAATATCATAGAATGTATCAGGAGGACACTGGCTGAGCAGCATCGACATACGTGACGGGGTACACATGAAGCTGTTTCCGTTGTTATCCAACACCAATTTTGCTATTTCATCCGGGAGCTTACTCTCTTCATCGGTTGCTAGCACTAGAACTGCACCACCGACCAACGCCGGGAATATCTCAATGATAAAGATATCGAAGGAGATTGAGTCTACAGCTAGGGTGGTGATCCCTTCAGACATATCCATGATATCACTGTAATTTTCGACAAATCTAGCAACGCTATGATTCTCTATCATAACCCCTTTGGGTTCACCTGTAGTACCCGAAGTGAAGATAATATATGCTAGTGAAGTCGGTGAATGTGTGGTGGTGAGTGCTTGTGGTTGAGGTGCTATCTCTTTGATCTCATCAGACGTGATGACCTTGACGTTTTTTGGGAAATACTCGGCGTACTCTTTGTCGACAATGGCAATCCGCGCCTTACAACGTCTGCAGATAACCTTGACTCTTTCTGCCGGTGTTTCGGGTGCGAGCGGTAGAAAAGCAGCAGAGGACTTGAGGATACCGAGTATCGAGCTGATGAGGGCATGACCTTTGTTCATCATTACGATGATGGGTTGATCAACTTTTGCACCGAGTGGCATCAAGTAGGCTGCCACACCGTTTGCCTTTTCGTCAAGCTGCCTTGCAGTGTATTGTGTCTGTTCGGTGATTAGGGTAACGGCATCGGGGTTGCGTCTAACCCTGTCCTCAAACTGTTCAATCAATGTAGCTGCAGCCTGTCTCTTACCCTGTTCTCCTCTCATATCCTGCAGTAGCTGTTGCTGTTGTGCCTCAGACATCAGCTTAATATCCTTGACTGCGATATCTGGGTCAGCTAGGACCTCTAACAGCAGGTTGGCGAGATAGTCTTGCATCAGGTCAATATCACTATCGCTGAACAGCGAGGTCAGGTAGTTGTAGTCCCAGACAAAGATGTCATCACCCTCACGGTCGTTGAGGTGAATATCGAGACTGTTGGTTTGAGCTAGTGGTGAGTGCCATCTGACTTCATACTGAAATCCCGTAGTGTCTTTGGCTAGACTAGCATTCTGGAAGGATAGGGTTATCTCAAAGAGGCTGTCCACTCCCCGGTTGTTCTTTCTTATCTCCTCCATCAGTAGATTATATGGATATTTTTGATGTCTCAGCGAAGAGATTATTTCTGTTGCCTGAGATTGGTGGAATTCTCTGAATGGCATCTCTGGGTCTATGGTGACCCTTAGAGGAACGGTACTGACAAACATACCGAAGGTGTTTTTTTCATCCTCATTGACACGATTCAGTATGGAGGTACCGATGACAAAATCGGTTTTACCGGTGATACGATGCAGGTAGATACCTAACAGGCTGACCATAAAGGAAAATACCGATACCCGATTGGTCTTGCAGTATTCTTTAACGTCTTTTGCGATATCACCCGAGGTGACATAGGTTTTCCTTTCGGCTGCATTCTCGCGTACGTTGTCGTATTTGGTCTTAAGACTCAGAAACTCTGGGATGACACTGTACTTTTCTTTCCAGTAGTTACTGTCATTCTGACTCCGTTTGGAGTTCAGGTATGCTTGTTCTGCGTCGATGTAGTCGGTGTAGGGTCGAAACTCTGAAATCGGCAGATGATCTCCAAGTAGTAGATTATCATATGTCTCGGTGATATGGTTAATTAGCAGTACTATCGACCAGGCATCCGAGATAAGGTGGTTTATTCTGATATATAGGCCGGCTTGGTTATGCTCTAGTTTCAGCATTGCAAAATAGAAGAGGTTACTGTCGACGAATTTAGTCGCAACAACCGACTGCTCTCTATCCCATTGATAGACCTCTTCGGTAGTCTTGTTTGAGAAATCTATAAGCTCGAGTTTGGCATACTCAAACGGCTGGATATATTGCAATGTCACATCTTTTGAATCGGATATGCGGGTTCGCAGTGACTCGCATTTCTCAATGACGATGTTTACTGCCTGTTCCAGTAGGTTGAAATCAATCTCACCGAAGATCTTTACAGTTCCGGCATTGTTCCACATTCCGGTACCGGGCTGCAGCTGTTCCGAGTACCAGATTCTCTTTTGTGGATGCGATAGTGCTAAAAGGTCATAATCAATCTCGCTCATCTCTTTACTCCTTGCCTAGACGAATAACTAAACCTGTTTTTCGATGTACTCCACTATGTCTTTTACCAGTTGAAACCCTGCCAGTACCCGGTCAGGGATCTCTATTTCAAACTCATCTTCAAATGCACACATTAGCTCTGCTATCTCAAGTGAATTCAAATTCAGATCATCCAGCAGATTGGTATCTGCGGTCAGTATGATATCCGGTCTACGATATGTGTTTTTGATTACTTCTATTACCTTCTCTAGCATAACTCCTCCAGTATATTTGTCGTTCCATAATGTCATAATCTATGACATTATGGTTAGTGCTTCTCAACACTCTTCGAGTGTCAGATTCCTATTCTTCTTACATTCACTTCCATTACATGCATTTGCTGTGAGTCACTGCTAAACCTTTTACTCCTGTGAGTTCATACTGCCAATAGCAAATTCTCGTTTGTGGCAATACAATGTTCACCATCAGAATCACTCCAGTATATGAGGTTAGGTATAGCTTTTGTATTATCAGAAGTCGCAATCTCTTTTGCTGTAGTTATTAGAGTATGGAAATCATCTATTATCACGCGTTCTTTTTCCATTACTGCAGTGTATTCATCCTTTCTGCGGGATAATTCTTTTACCGAAGTTTGGGTAATCCTTTGAATCAGATTAGCATTTTCGACCTGAGCAGAGAGTTCATCGATATCCTTCTTTATTCTGGTGGATTTACTTAACTGATTGTCCCATGAATTAATGGATTCTTTCAGTACTCTATTAAATGTTTCTGATGATGTAGCAATGAACTGTGGGTTTTCCTGTAGGTCGACACTGGTTCGTAGATACTTGACTCGCAGGTTTAAGAAAGAGGCCAGCATAGCACAATAGGTATCGTAACTGTCGAGGTTTAATGATGTAGCATCCCCTTCTCCAATATTATCCAGTAACTCATATCTGCGAGATAGGACCATAGCATCTCGTTCTGCCAAAGCTAAACGGATGAGCATATCGTTAGAGAAATTTCCTGTCTCATCGTATTGCAAATATAGCTCATCAATGATACTGCCAGCTGAAAATAACTCAGCAATTTCAGTTGCTTCATGGCGTGCGAGTATAGTATCTATTGTCCCTTTAATCTCATCCAGCTTCTTGTCCATAATGCTAAACTGTTGAAGCATCATGATAGTAGAGATTGCTTGCATTGCCATTATGGGAGCAACCGTTGACATAGAACTTGCAACCTGTATAAAAGGTGCCTGAGAAACGATTTTTCCACTAGGACCTAGTACTGCTGAAGTAACACCATCCCCTACTTTCATCAGTAGACTTGGATCAACTGCTGTTGACATAAATACCTTCGACGACATCTTAGCAGATAATGCTGTTCCAATTGTACTCCCAGATAATATCAAAGATGACATTACATGAGGAGAGACACTGACTTGATCTTTGGTGAATTTGCCTGTTGTTAATAGCTCTGTGTTCAATCGTTCTATGATTCTTTGTTGCATTTCTCCTGTGAATTCTGAAACAATTAACTCCATCTTGTTTTTAACTCAAACATTTTTTATTGTTACACTAAGAACGTGTTTAGAATCTATTTAATCCTAGATTTTCTTTTCATCTCCTCCCAAGATAGACTGCCATATGATATGAGCGGCTATCGAGAAATAGAAATCCATCGTTTGGTATGTCCTTTTTAAGAATCGAAGCTACCGAAATACCATGAGCTTTGGCATAACTCTCCTTCATGGTCCAGAGCCTCATAAAGGCTGTTTGCTTATCTGATGCAGTCTTAATAGTTTCCTGCTCCGATGGCGATGCTACCATCTCGATGAGGCTTGTACCTGCGTCTCTTGTCGCCTCGATATCCAATCCAATCTCAAAATCTGCTACTGCGACCGCTACAATATTTTTTGTGTGACTTATACTGAAGAACACATCCTTGTTATCGGATAGATAGGGCTTACCGTGTTCGTTGATATCGAAATCTATTGTATTTATGCTAGCGTAGTGATTAGCTAAAGCGTCCTGAAGCATCAGATATGACAACAGGCAGGCTGCCCTATCCTTGAGGAACATATATCTTAAGCATTTCTCCCTACGTACGGCAGGCAGTCGTGTGAGATTCCGGTCAATATAGCCCTGCTCTATTTCATCAATACCACTGCAGAGATAAATAAATGCTAAAGGGGGTTCATCGGTAATCGTTTCATATATTCTGAATATAGAAATATCAGATAGTTGTAGATCTGTATGAAGTAAAGTATGGTTTTCTTCCGGCATATGTGTTTCTTTCTGACTAACGTTTAATTTTCTTGGTGGTGGTTTTGTCAAACTCGGTTTCTCGTATCACGATATCGGATATCCTTTTGTATGAGGTTAACTTCGCGTTGAGCTGTCGTATATCCTCTGCCAGATCATCTAAGATGTCCTGTCTGTTTTCCTGAGATAAATCTGGATTAGCTAACGATTCAAGATACATCTCTGCAATGAGCTGATTATCCTGCTGCCTTACAATGACTTCGGTGATATACGGGATCTCGCGAAGCATCTGAACTTCAATATCTTCCGGGTAGACGTTTTTACCGTTACTGAGCACTATCATACTCTTCTTTCTTCCGGTGATATATATGAAGTTATCGTTATCAAGGTACCCTATATCTCCGGTTCTGAACCAACCGTCTATTAACGTCTCGTCTGTAAGCTGTTGATTGCCGTAGTATCCCAGCATGACATTGTCACCCTTGACTAAAATCTCACCGAAACCGTCTTCATCGGCATCAATGATTTTCACCTGACAACAGGTGTAGACCTCTCCGGCACTACCGATTCTGTTATTACCGAGTCGGTTGACCGAAACAACCGGTGAACACTCGGTAATACCGTATCCGTTGACCGTTTCTATTCCGATGTCACACAACCCTTTAATATAGATATCGTCGATTGGAGCACCTCCGGTAATTATGTACTCGAAATTACCGCCAAACTGTGCTATGACTGATTTGAATAATACTCTTCGGAGGTCGATGCCTATCTTCCTAAACCCGTTGCTGAGCTTAATCATGCTTTTCAGCTGCTTGTCTTTACCGCTCTCCTCTGCTGATGTCCATATCCGTTTGTATACGGATTCGACAATGAGCGGAACCATGAACACATTGTAGGGTTTAAATTTCAGAAAATCATCCTTTATCCGTTTCAAGCTACTATTGATGCAGAGCGTACTACCGGTGTAGAGATAGTAGAGCACACAGGTGGTAAACCCAAAGGAGTGATGCAGCGGCAGCACTAACATACTATGTCCTCTTACCTTTACATAGTGTCTGCAGGACACGGTGTTGCTGGAAAGGTTCTTATGTGAGAGCATAACGCCTTTGAGCGTTCCGGTTGTACCTGAGGTATACATGAGTGTAGACATACTGTTATCATCGATAGTAATATCAATGGCATCTCTTTTCCCTTCCAGGATAAGGGCTCTGCCCTTTTCCATAAGCTCGGTCAGACTGCTAAAGGGAATGAAATGCTTAATCTGCTTGCATTTATTCTGTAGGATTTCCAACATATCTGAGTATGAGTCAGAAAAAAATAGTACCTCCGCAGCAGAATCTGCAAGTAACGTAGCTGCTACGTCTGCAGACAGATCTCTGTCGAGTGGTACTATTATGTTTCCGGAAGTCACTGTAGCTAAGTAGGAGACTATCCATTCGTATGAGTTTTCACCGATGACTGCCAGTTTGGAATTGGCAAACCCCAGTGAATATATATATGTTGACAATGCTTCGACATTATCTTTGAATTTGATGTAGCTGATGTTAACTAACTCTTTTTTTCGCTCAAAGCAAAAAGCATTAGCTTCACCGTGTCTTTGAGCTGAGATGTTAACTAATTCTTTTAGATTGGAAAACGGTTCTAAATCGGTAAAAATGCGAGGGCTTTTCATCTCAATCACCATTGATTAATACATGAGAATAAAAATGTTTCCAAACGATTTACTGTATACCTAAACAAATTTGAATAAGAACCTATCCGGTTGTCGAACTGTCCTTTCGTTGTGTTATCATCCGACCTGTCTTGCGATGTCAGATAGCTATCTGACAAAATGTTGCTTTTATCATGCGATAAATAGAGTATACAAACTGTTGCGTATTTTTACAAGTATCTGTACCTAAAATATTTATTCATGAAACATCAAAGCTCTCCTTTTTTTATAGTTTTGCATTACTATTAATAATGCTAACCCTAATATAGCTGAAAAACTCAACCAAAATCCAAGTGTTAGTCCGGGTGGAGTATATTTAAGGACAATTTCATTCTCTCCCTGTTCGCACCATACAGCCATTAATCCACCCGTTACTTTTTCGATTACACATTCTTTATTGTTAACGGTAACTGACCAACCCTTATCCCAAGGGATAGATAAAAACACGAGGTTATCTTTGTCTATAGATATTCTAACAGTGTATCCAGTTTTTGTCCTATATGATGTCGTTGCGCTTGAAGCTCTTCGAGCTTCAACTGCTAATAGGAAATCTGCATGGGTAGTTTTTTCAATGTCGGAGAGTTTATCTATAACCCCTCATACTTTTTTGCAGTTACGTCATCAAGTATAAACGCTCTTACTAAAACAAGATGTTTTATTTCTGTTGGTAGGTTCCTAAACTCATTTTCAGTTATATATGCATCATAACAGTATCCGAGTGGAATGTCCATTCATTCTCAAACACATGAAACCCTGCTTGAGTTGAGTGTGATATATACCCTAAGTTTTGTTTTACTTCTGATGTCTCACCATAACGCAACCAGTACTTTGTTGAAAGAAAAGCTCTATAACCATACTTTTCTGAAGGAAAATCACTTATTACACTACGAGGTTCTCCTAAGAGATCATATAGTTCAAATATTGATGGTTGAATGGTGCTGGAAAAAGAATCTATAGAAGGTAGATTAACCATAGTTCCTATATTGTAGAAATGGTAACCGTCAGAATCTATTCGAAAATATTGATCTTCAGTAGGTAAATAGAAGTTTTCATCTACAGCATACAAAATACTGGGTGCTTCAGGATGCGAACCCCAACACTTATGCATCAAATATATGTTATATGCACCACACGTAATAGAAAAGACTATAACCCCGACTGTCATTAGTGTGTATGCATATCTTTTCTTTTGAATATGTCTGACAAATAGAGTAAGTATAAACCCACCTATACTGATGACTAGAGATATTGTTACTATAACTAAATTGTAGAAAAATGCTACCTTGAAATAAAGTCTGAACCATAAATATATAAGAAAAAACAATCTCCATAATACTACATATGCAATATTTCCTTTTTTGAAAGACAACTCTTTATCTTCTAACGTTTTAACAGATGTAGAGCATATAATGAGGGTTGGCATAAAGAACCAACGGGTGTAGTATTCAACATTTAGTGCCACAAATAAGCTATTAAGTATCGGGATTAGCATAAAAACTAAGCATACCTTTATCATTATTGCTTCAAAGCTTTTTGGGATGTCAACACTTATTTATAAAGAGTTTTTAAGAAAAACTTAGTAGAATGATTAGTTGATAAATAAAAAGACCATCACGCTTCACCAACCAGTACAAAGAGAGTTCCCATGAAGAAACACCCCAAAGGGGTGTTTCTTCATGGAGTTGAAATGGTGCAGAAATGAGATTAGCTATAGAAAGGATTGGTTATTTCCGCTGCTTTATCATTATCTTCTGATTGCTTCTTGGTTGAGATGAAGGCTATTACTGTTTGTATCAATACTATTGCCACCATCCATACCGTGTAGCTATCGGTGAATATCATTTTTCTGCTCATGTCTTCTGTCAGGAAGAAGAGTACTATTGCAACTGCCATCGGAATAAGACTTGAGAACTTGAACAATTCGCTGTGGTTGCTTCTTTGATCATCACTATGTTCAGTGTCCTTCTTGTGCTTGAGGTTGGCTACTATGAGGGTCATTGCGATGAGTGCTGTGGCTATTGTCAGTATCAGATTTAAGACTGCCCAGCTATTTCCTGTCTTGACGGTAATAGCAGTTATGGGTTGATTGGCAAGTCCTATGTACTGAAGGATGAATAACTCTTCTTCGAAGGAACTATCTACTGCTGTACTAGCGTTTGAGTCTACCAAGGTTGACTTAATCTTATCACCTATATCGAAACTATATGCACTGCGTGCGGTAACTCCGGTCTGGTAGTTCATGGAACTAGCAGTTGATGTTGCATATCTGTTATGATTCGCCTCTAGTTCGAGTGAAGCGTCGGGTAGTTGCTCTTGTGTGACTGTTGTTCTGTTTCTATTTGTCTCCTGGGTAGTAACTGAATTACGGAGGTTTGAATCATCACCAGTTGTAGTTGAATTCCAAATGACCTCTGAGTTGTTACCTACGTTACCGTTAATTGCGGGTATTCTATTGTCTCCGCCATCATCACCGGGATCGTCAGGTTCACCTGGGTCATCGGGATGTTCACATTCACACGGGCTTTTTCCGCATTCAGAACAGGTATCATCCGTAACACTATTATTATTGATAGCTATCTGGCCACCCCTCGACTCTCCATTGGCTAAACTCAGAATTTGATTTTGAGCAAAACCAGGATCGCCATCAGGATTCTGTTCATTACCTTCAGCAAACGCTATCATCGGAATTGAAGCTAGGGCTAACATAATAACTAACACAATTGCTAACATTTTCTTGGTCTTTGCTGTAAATCTCTTTCTCATTTTCTTTCCCCTATCTTTTTGTTTTGGTTGACTCGATGTCAACTTTTTTCTTACTGATATATTATTCGAGGGTGAGATTAAGTTTTTTGGTGTCATTTATCATTCTTTTCAGAAATATTTATTTATATATGTAACCATTTGCATCTATCTAACAGTGATATCAAATAAAAACGTATTCCACCAACACCATATCGATGCATCCGCTTGACGTAAATGCAACTCCTCTTTTGTCTATATATGAAGAAACACCCCAATTGGGGTGTATTCTTCATATGGTAGGTTATATGCTATTAGCTTGACGTTTAGATACCTGCCGATTCATACTGATCTTCGTTTTCTTCTGCATGTCTTCTTATCGACAAGATGGAGAAGATTATCTGCACAAGTGTTATGTCAACCATCCAGAGTGTCCAGTTGTCGGTGAACACCATCGTGTTGTTAAGGTTTTCGGTAATGAGGAACAATACTATGGCAAATATCGCCAGTGCAGCACTCAGTATTCCAAACAATCCTTTGCGGTTGTTCTTATCATTGCTGTCATCTTTCTTGTTTGTGAAGTTGGATGTGATGAGAGCTATCGAAGAGAAGGTCGTAGCCAGCACTAGTATCAGGTTGAGCAATGCCCATGTGTCGGATAATGGCTGCAGTGATGCCTGGGGAACTATTGAATCATCAATATTTCTTTTAGAGATAGTCTCAACCGGGGCGATAGTGCTATTGATATTCGAGAAGGTGATCGTGTTGACTGAGTCTTGTTCAGCTAATAGTTCTTCGTTGACTAGGTTCTGAACCCCCATCGGTAGATACAGAGCAGTTATAGTGCTGTTTTTCTGTACATTCAGGTATGCATCGGAATCCCATCCCGAGAAAACAAATCCATCGCGTATCGGGGTTTGAACTGCCTTGAGGGATGTTCCTCTCTTCACATGGTACTCGCCGAGTAATGTACCATCCCAGTCCACGAATCTCACCTGTAGTACTTCATCGTCAGGAATAGCTGTCCAAATTGCGGTAAACACCCTGTTACCAATTGAATCAGTATCTATCGAGTCAACTATCTCTGACTCTTCATTTTGCCAACCCTCAAAGTTGTATCCAGCTTTCAGCGGGTTCAGTAAAGCAATCGGTCTGTCATTAACTGTATATATGCTTGGATTGCTATCATGATTTGTACCATCGTTCATGATGTAACTGATGGTATATACTGTTGCTGTGTAGTATACCTTTATGACGTTTTGGTCAACATCGATTTCAAGAGGAAGATTTTCGGTGGATGTGAGTTCATATCCTTCGATTACATTATCCTGATATGCTTCAATGATTGAACCGTAGATTTGGTTTTCAAAGACTTCCGTCCTATTCTCATCTATTACATCGTCGTAGTAGTATTCTACCGAGTAACTAAGGTCGGTTCTCTTGTCGTAGTATACCTGTACTATATTTTCACTGGTTCCAATCGAAATCGGAGCTGTATCATTAGTAAGGACATATCCATCGATAACCTTGTCTATATACTCAGTGATTACTGTTGAGAAAGTCTGATTCTCGAACCTGTCTGTCCTATTCACATCGAGTTCACCGTCATAGTAGTACTCTACCGAGTAACTCAGGTCTGTTCTCTTTACATAGTACACATTGATTATGTTACTCTTTCCACCGATATGCAAAGGAGTTGTATCACTTGCTAAAACATATCCGTCTTCCAGTTTATCTTCATAGGTTGTAATTATACTGCCGTAGGTTACGTCGAAGACAACTTCGGTTTTACTGTTGTCGATTACGTTATCGTAATAGTAGTTCACGATATAAACTAAGTCTGCTCTTGAGGCGTAGTACACCTTAATAACGTTTTCTGAAGCGCCAATGGTAAGCGGAGCGGTATCAGTAACGAAGGTAAATCCTTTAGAGATTTTTGAGGCATATTCGTTGATTACGGTACCATAGGTCATATTTGTATATGTTCTAGTCTTGTTGTGGTCTATTTCGCCATCAAAGTAGTATTCAACCCTATATTCCAGATCATTTCTGATTGACCACTGTGCATACATGGAGACATTATGCTTAGGCATTACAAAGGTGCTGCTAGCTTGATATATCATGTCATCGAAGAGCCAACCATCAAAGGTATATCCTTCGCGTACCGGCAGTATATCGCTAACAATTACTGTTTCATCGCCGTAGTATGTGTTTGCATCTACCGGAGCAGTTTCTCCTCCATTGGCATCGTAGGAGACTATATATGGTGTAAGGTTGGTGTATACTGCGGTAAATGTATATGACTGATGTATTACTGCAGGGTAACTAGAATCATTCTTTTTGTAAGGAACTCCGTCTTGATCTACCCAACCGATAAAATAGTATCCGGCTTCAGGATATACTGCAGGTTCCCATGAACTTTTCCATGCAGTTTCGTCTTTTACCTGTCCGGGTCCGTTATGACTGACCGAACCATGTGTTCCAGGAAGGAACTCCACTGTCAGTATAACTCCGTTGAGTATTGCAGAGTTTTGCATCTGTATATTGTTTGTGGAGGATGGTTTGGCTCCGGGTCCAGTTAATGTAGTTCCGTTATTACTGCGGTTTGTCCATTCGCTCACAGCACCACAACTACAAGTAACAACTATGAGAGCGAGTTGTGATTTTACATCCTTCGGCATTGGCAGTGCATGGTAGTAGAGTTCAAATAACTCAATCGAGTTCTTGCCGCATATGGGACAGGTGAAGCTCCCTATACTGCCGCCAGGACCTGCTTTCCAGTAATCATCATATATTTCTGGGTTCTCTACTCTTGAGAAGGAAGCTATGAGCTCTAGGTCGCCATCAATCTGAGTATTGAAATCAAAGGCTCCATGCTCAAATGATCTCCAGCTTACAAACTCATATCCATCTTTATTAGGATCTGTCGGTCTAGTGACGGTATCACCTTCGGTAACCGACTGGCTTGAAACCTCTACTCCGTCAACCACGAAGGTCACAATATAGACCTGTGTTTGTTGGTTTGTTGCTGATGTCATAATCTCATCTTGAGTTGTTTCCAACAATGTAGCCTGTAGCATTGTTGTTTGTCCAACTTTTTCAGTAAACTCCTCGTGTGATAGAACACAACCTTCTTCACCACATATATCGCAGATATCGTCATGTCCAAATCACAACCCGATTTACCAACAACTATGCCATTGGTGATTGCCCCCTCCTTTGCCAATTGAATTACAGGGGATGCCACCAACCTCCATATTA
>WRIP01000020.1 GCA_009782665.1 Oscillospiraceae bacterium | reverse complement strand
TAGTATCGATAATATATCCGAGATAGGGATATCTGCCGGTTTCGGTATCTCGGTCAAGAAACTCATGTGCCGCAGCGATACCGGTTATCTTGAGATCCTTCTCTCTATCCCAATAGACGCTGCCGTCATCCATCCCGATGAATTGTGCTCGGTCAATACTTAGCTTTTCACTCAGTGTATCAATCGTGAGCTCAGGTACAACAAACCGCGCTTCATGGGAGGCTTCTGCCAGAAGAGAGTAGGTTTGATTATCTATGTGATCTCCATGGTTGTGACTACCGAATATATAGTCTGCAACCATCAGATCGGTCGCTTGAATCAGCGGTGGTATGAGGCGTGACCCTGCCGGATTCAGATATGGGTCAAATGCAAGAATTAAGTCTTTTGACTTGAATATATATCCCAACTGACCCAACCACCAAAAGGCACAGCTGTTGTCATGCGACCGATATGCGTTAATCTCTTCAATCAATACTTTTCCTGTTTTCATATCTTTTCCCATCTCAAACGTATTTTTCTCATTATACCAGTATTTGATTCATCTGTGTAACCAAACAAAAATTGAGTTAACTGAATCTCTTGCATTGTTATACAATATTCCATATCATTGCATAAGAAAAGAGTCGGCAAGGCGTCTTTTACCTGGCAGACAGATGGAGTGAGCTTCATGAGATATACGGTATGCTTGTTTGATCTTGACGGAACGTTGACCGACCCAATGGTCGGAATAACTAAATCCTTTCAATATGCACTGTCATATTTCGATATAGATGAAGCTCTTGATAAGCTGACAAAAGTCATCGGTCCACCGCTTAGAGAATCGTTCATACAATATTACGGGTTTTCTGAACGTGATACCGCTATAGCTGTGGCAAAATACCGAGAGCACTTCGCGGATAAAGGGATATTCGAGAATATCGTCTATCCTGATATTCCGTCACTACTAGAGCAGCTGACCGATTGCAATTGTTTTCTGGGTGTTGCTACTAATAAGCCGACGGTATATGCCTCGAAGATACTTGAACACTTTGATCTCATGCAATACTTCGGTATAGTTTCCGGAGACGAAATCGACGGGAGCAATACACAAAACGGCAAACGGGATATTATTTTGAACGCACTGTCGGTACTAGATCCCTCTCGTACCGCGTCAGCTGTCATGATAGGAGATCGCAAACACGATATCATCGGGGCAAATCAAGTCTTCATAGACAGTATCGGAATCACCTGGGGATACGGCAGCTGTGAAGAGCTTAAGCAGGCTGGAGCGACAACAATCCTGACCGATTGCGATGAGTTATATCGATATATCTGCTCATAGACTAACTCTACAACGTTAAATATTTTTGTTGACATTTGACACAAAATATGCTACTTTTGACAAAGAACGATATAGCCACAAATACGTCGAGGTAACAAAATGACTTTCCAATTAGATAAAACGCCATTAGAAGGCGAACTAAATGAGTTTGGATCTACACGGCTGCTTAAAGTAGATGAAACAAAATGGGAGGTCTTTTGGAACGAGATTGTAAACGAGTACCACTATCTGAGATATGAAGGGCAAATAGGAGCACGGATAAAGTATCTAATAGTTCTTGGAGAACAAATAGTAGGAGCAATCAGTTTTTGTTCAGGAGTATACAAACTTGGACCAAGAGATGATTACATAGGTTGGGATGATAGTACGAGGATATCAAAACTATCACATATTCTAACGAATAATCGATTTCTGATACTACCGTGGATACACATACGAAACCTAGCATCTCATGTACTGTCAAAAGCATTAATACAGGTACGAGAAGATTGGCAAAAGCAGTATGAAGTAACTCCGTATATAGTGGAAACATTTGTAGACAGAGAGAAATATCTGGGGACTTGTTACATAGCAGCGAATTGGACATATCTTGGAGTTACTAAAGGATATGGAAGGCAGGGCAATTCGTTTGTATATCATGGTAACAAGAAGGATATATATGTCTACATAATGAGTAATGCATTTGCTAGGGAGTTTCGACCCGACTTAAGAAGATTAAGTAATGGTCGGGAGGAGCTTGAAGATATGATAAACGGGATACCACTATGGACACCAACGATACTAAAAGAAATGGGAATTGTAGGTGACTTTACAGAGCAGATACGTCAGCTATTTGCAGATCACTTGTCAAGATACATAGGTTATGTCGGTAGTAAAGAAAACAGATCGCACTATATAGCAATGGAGAAAGGATTCCTGAGTAATCTTGAAAGAAAATCTACAGAACCAATAGCTATTGCTTTCGAAGGGACAGAGCAAGCTCGCAATTTAATGAATTTCATGTCTGTAAACAAATGGGATGATATCGGTATGCACGATGAATACCGCAAAGAGGTATCAGAACTACTTACACATAAGAATGGAATGATCACGATAGATGGTTCAGACTTTCTGAAGAAAGGTAACGAATCAGTAGGAGTATATCGACAATACTGTGGTCGTTTGGATAAGGTCGACAATTGCCAAGCAGGAGTCTTCTGCGGATATGTGGGACCCAATGGTTATGCTCTCATAGACTATGAGCTATATATACCTGAAGAATGGTTTGGAGAAGAATATGCATCTAGACTCAAAAAGTGTAAAGTGCCTTCATGGATAGGATTTAAGAAAAAAGGACAAATAGCATCAGCACAGATAAGAAAAGCATATGATTCAGGATTATTCGCTGCAAAATATGTAGGCGCAGATAGCTTTTTTGGTAATGATAGTGGTTTTCTCAACTCTTTACCGAAAGGACTAGTCTACTTTGTGGATATTAAGAGTAATTGTTTAGTTTTTACACAACCTCCCGAGTTATCTATCCCATCATACTCAGGAAAAGGTAGAAAACCAATAAAGGAAATCCCTGATATTTCTCCTCGTACTGTGAAAGAGATAGCCCAAGATGAATCTTTACCCTGGAATGATGTCGTATTAGATATTGGAGCAAAAGGTCCAATCATAACTCGTGACAAGTACTTAAGAGTTGTTGAATCTCATGAAGGTTTACCAGGTGAGTCTGTTTGGTTATATATACGTGAATTAGCTGATGGGACGATGAAGTATGCTTTATGTAACGAATCTCAAGATGCATCCGCAGAGGATTTACGTAGACCAGCTCTTATGAGATGGTCAATTGAACAATGCTTCCATGAATGTAAAAAGTATCTCGGTATGGATCATTATGAATCAAGATCTTGGAATGCATGGAACAGACATATGCTTCTTTGTATTCTCGCTCACCTTTTTGTTATTAAGCTCAGAATGGAGTTTGAGTGCAATCAGCAATCTCCTTTAGTAACACCTCTCAATGAGGAGCCTGTTATACTCGAAGACTTCCTTGATGCAAAAATGAGTATGATTTCTAATGAGAGTATTAAGCATCCAAGTATTACAGATGTTATTCTGAGCTACAACAAGTCTTAACTATCATTCTTGTTCTTATGCGTATTCAAGAGAGTATTCCAAAACCAGGTAGCATTCTTAAAAAACTCAACTATTACTTACATTCTTCAGCTAAAGCTTTTGATTCTCATTCTAAGAGCACATTGGAGAAAGCTTTTAATGATTTGTATGGATATATCCCAGACTTTGGGTAAGAATTTTAGAATGAAAAATTCTAAGTTGTAGAGTTAAAGAAAAACATATATACGAAGGAAGAGAAGGGATATGACTTTACTAACAGCTACCGCCCTCGGTCGAAATGACGAACAACCTAACATCGAAGTGGCAGTGAGATTGTGTGAAGAAATGAACCATGATTGTATCAAAGAGATTGTTGATGGCTTATCTTCTCTTCAATCGGATATTGCATCGGATTGCATTAAGATACTATATGAGGTCGGTGCCAGAAAACCCGAACTGCTAGTCCTTTATGTCGATAGTTTCATCGAAGCTCTATCCTCAAAGAATAATCGGATGGTTTGGGGCGCGATGAAAGCGTTAGCAACCATAACCGACCTTGACCCAGAAGGAATCTTTAGTCGC
Source organism: Oscillospiraceae bacterium (assembly GCA_009782665.1). Classification (GTDB taxonomy): domain Bacteria; phylum Bacillota; class Clostridia; order Oscillospirales; family Ruminococcaceae; genus WRIP01. The sequence goes on along the minus strand of WRIP01000020.1, from coordinate 10,103 downwards.
TTTGATGAGATATATGACGCATTCCTAACGGGGAGTGTCATTACCGTAGATAATGCTGTTACCGTATTTGCTAAGCTGTGTAGTATGGATGAGAAATACAAAAAAAGAGTTGAACCTCTGTTACTGAAACATCTGAGCGAAAGCCGAATAAAGAATATGCCGCAACACATTGAACGTATGGTAGTCTGCCTTAATAAGGTAAACATAAAGAGAGTTGAGGAGATATTTGAGAGTAGAAAAGATGAACTCAGTGCGTCACAAATAAAGCGAATACAAAAGACTCTTAGTTCCATTGTCGAACAGTAAAATATGAAGGACCTCAGATACCATGTGTATTTGAGGTCCAGTGCTATATATAGTTATAGTTACGATTACAGACTCGCCTTATTCATATTGAAGTATCTTCGTGCTGAAGCTTTCTCGCTGACCGGTAGCTGATGACTTCTTTCCACTAAATAGTCAAGATATGTATCGGTACGCAGTTCGGCAATTATCGATTCTCGGTAATCCTTCCACGAGTCTTCATTGAAGTCTAACATTGAACGCCTACAATACAGATAGACGGTTTCATCGTCTTCATAGACAACGAATTTATCATACTTCGCTTTGAACAGTTGTGTAATGAACTCTTCATCATATAATGTAGAATTGGTTTTAATTATCGTGTGTTCGGTAAAGTTCTTGCTCTTAGCTTCCGCAGCCTCGTCCTCTGTCAAACTATTACTCTCACAGTAGTATTCAAATGCTGCCTGCAGTCCAATGTTTTCGGGGTAGTAGAATAGTACTCCTTCTTCAGCAACTGTTTCTTCTGCTATTTTCTTCATTGCATTGATATCATCACGTGCTTTTTGGATTTTTGTTTCGGTCAACAACTCACCATCCTCATCCACCTTATTAATCCTTATATAATCGAGATATGTGTAGTTTTCGGTGAACTCATCCTTTATCTCCTGCTCGGGAACCTCTTCTTCACCGTCTTCAGCAATATATAGGGCGGAGAACAGGTAGTTTGATTTCAGGTAGTTGGCATATGCTTTTCTGAAGGTCTCGTACCCTACTCCATTCTTAGTATAGAAATAGCTCATATTCGACCATTCGCTGCGAAGGGTAGCATCATAATATGCCATCTCGAATTCCACTCCCGATTCATCCAGCTCTAGGCGTTCGAATGACTTCTCGATGAAGACAAACTCCTGTGCCAGCTCCACGGTTTTATTCATTATCCAGTCTCTGGCAGAAATACCGTCGATGGTTTGCTCGTACAGTTCCTTTCCTACAAACTCATCGTCGAATTTTTGTGAAGCCATTGATATAGATTGAAGTTGAAAATACAGATACAACCCGGGATAGATAGGATACCCATCAACGACCAGTACATCTGCATCCCGATAGCATCCGGCAAACAGTGTTACTAGTAGTAACACAACTAAAATTGAAGATAATATTTTTCTCATCTGGCAGTCTCGCAGCATAATTCCTCGTACGAATCAGCTGTACTCCTTTCAGGAAATTTCGATGGTAATCTCCTACTACATGTATCTTTTTTGCTCGATTTTGTAGTCTGAATTATACACCATCCATATACATATATCAAGAATATCCGGATGCGGTTTCACTCGCTACTGGGTCGCTTATGTCCTTCCCCATCATTACTCGTATTGATTCGGTGGCAGCATCAATTGGGAGTTCTCCGGGATGGATATCCACCGATAGGTTACTCTTTCCCTTTGCTGCAACCATGACCTTACGACTCTTACTCCCTATGAGCCGGGTCACTCGCTCTGGGTCTATACTATCTGTATAGAAATATATCCGATTGTCTCTCTGTGTAATTTCATAGATACCCAGTTTACCGGCAGATACCCGCACCAATGATACATTAATTAACCCTCCCACACAGGTGGGAACCTCACCAAATCTGTCCTCTAGCTCTTCCATTATGTCTGAGGCATCCTCTTTTTCCCTGAGGTAAGCTATCCTGCGATATATCTCGATTCGACTCTCAATATCTGAGATATATGAGTCGGGTATATATGCATCTACAATTAAATCTATCTGGCATTCAATGTTCTTCTCCCGTTTGATGCCTTTTTCATCATCGATGGCTTCATTCAGTATATCGAGATATGTATCATACCCCACCTCCTGCATATGCCCGCTCTGACGTGCTGAAAGAATACCACCCGCTCCGCGTATCTGAAGATCTCTCATAGCAATCTTGAATCCGCTGCCGAAGCTGGTGAAATCACGTATAGCAGACAATCGTTTGGATGCGGTTTCGGTTATTATACTATCTTTTCTGAATGTGAAGTATGCGTATGCACGGCGATTGCTTCTTCCGACCCTACCTCGTATCTGATAGAGTTGTGCCAACCCCAGTCGGTCAGCATCCTCAACGATTAAGGTATTACAGTTGGATACATCCACACCCGTCTCAATAATAGAGGTACAGCAAAGCACATCAACCTCTCCGATGAACATTCTTCTCCAGATAGTTGAGAGTTCTCCCTCATCCATCTGCCCATGAGCTATCTCGATACGTACGTCAGGACAGAGTTCTCTAAGTGACGACGCTGTTCTTTCGATAGTCAATATACGATTGTGCAGATAGAAGACCTGTCCACCTCTTGCCACCTCTCGTTCAATTGCATCCCGTATTACCTCGCGGTCATACTCCAGTACAAAGGTTTGAACCGGATGACGATCCTGTGGTGGGTATTCGATGACCGACATATCCCTCAATCCCGACATAGCCATGTTCAAGGTACGGGGTATCGGGGTAGCAGATAGCGTCAACACATCTATGTTCGGAAACTTTTGTTTCAACTTCTCCTTGTGCCCTACACCGAAACGTTGTTCTTCATCCACAACCAAAAGCCCCAGATTTCGAAACTCGATATCCTTTTGAATGAGTCGATGGGTACCGATGGCGATATCTACAGTTCCGTTGCGAATACCTTCTCTTGCTTCGCGTATTTCCTTTGGAGTAGAGAATCTCGATAGCATTACGACCTTAATGGGATAGTTCTCCATGCGTTCTAGAAACGTTCCGAAGTGCTGCCAAGCTAGAATGGTCGTTGGCACCAGTACCGCACATTGATATCCGTCATACACGCACTTGAATGCAGCTCTCAATGCAACCTCGGTCTTACCGACGCCGACATCACCGCACAGCAATCGATCCATCGGCTTTTCCTTCTGCATGTCCTCTTTGATCTCATAAGCAGATCTCAACTGATCGGTCGTCTCTTCGTAGATAAACCGATCCTCAAACTCCTGCTGCCATTCACTGTCAGCTGAGAATGCGATTCCCTTTGCCTGTTCTCTCTGCGCATAGAGTTCAATTAATTCTTTTGCCATCTCTCGAGCAGAGCGGTAGATTTTTTTACGCAGCTTCTGCCACTCTCCGGAATGCAGTTTGGCAATGACCACCTTGGCATCATCCTTAGGGGAAACATATCGCGTTATCATGTCCAGTTGAGTGACCGGCAGATAGAGTACATCGGTCCCCTGGTACTGGATTTTAATGTAATCTCGGATCAGTCCGTGATGATCTATTCTATGTATACCGGCAAACACCCCGATTCCGTGATACTTGTGTACTATCAGATCACCTTCTATAAGATCCTCGAGATCACTGAAGGAATCTCGCTTTTTTCGTCTGTTGGTTTCGGTCGGTACATATGTGGCTCTTGCACCGGTGAATACGACCAGCTTCAGACTGGGTATTTCAAATCCCGAATAGAGGGTGCCTACCGATACAGTAACACTGCCGTGCATTAGTTCGGCGTCACTACCCTGGTTGACACTAAACCCGGCATCTCTTAAGTCTTTTACTATATTCGTCGCTGCCCTGTCGGTGGGAACATATATACCCACTGCAAACCCTGAAGAGAGATATCCGGTTATCTCCGCTAGCAGCGGTGCAAACTCACCGGTAAACCTCGGCAGTGTCGAGGCGTTGATGTTTATCATCTCACTCAACCCGGTTGCTACACCCGTTCTAGCAAAGACATCGGTAAATATGGCAGCTTTATCTTTAGTGTCAAACTCAAAAGGTCTGAAGAAGTCATTTTGACCTCCTCTGAGCACTCCACTTGCTACATACTGTTCGATATCGCTCCAGTGATGCTCAATTAGGGTCCGTGTTCGGGTTCTGAGCGCTGCCGGATCGCAGTATATGGTAATCGGATTGTCGAGATAATCAGCAATGGTTGCCTTGGTGGAATAACAGTAGGGTAGGTATCGGTCGGAGGTAGGAAGTGTGATATCACTCTCTGTGTATTCAATGTCTCTAGTCAACACTGAGGCATAGGTGTCATCGATATGACCACCTATCCTATCTTCCACTTCACTGTCGTTGCTCGCATTATCTGCTTGATTCAGTTGGTCAATTTGCTCCAGCTGCGTTCTCAGTATCTTCAGTATTGTTTGTTTATCACCCAGAATAACCTCACGTGCTGGGGTAATATCCATCGATTTTATTGCAACGGTACTGCGCTGGGTAGTGACATCGAAGTATGATATCGATTCTATTTCGTTTCCGAAGAAATCAACCCTGACGGGGTTTTCATAATTAGCAGGGAAGATATCCACAATACCGCCTCTCAAGGCGAATTGACCTCTCCCGTCCACCTTGTCACTGCGGGTATACCCGGAGTTTAGCAGCATACGTGGCAGCTCGCGTATATCGAGTCTGTCTCCCGTCTCGATATGAAAGGAGAGCGTCTTATAATCGGCAGCAGGGATGGTGTGTTGACAGTAGGCTTCAAGAGAGGCAGTGACAATATTAAGTGATCCGCTAAGGATATTACCAAGTACCGCAAGCCTTGCGTGTTCAAGATCGTAGGAGGTACCTTCTACCGTGTGAAACACAAAGTCTCTTGAGGGGAAACATGCTACCTTCATATCCGAAATAACCGATATGTCGGATGCCAATCGGGTAGCTTCCGAGTCGGTATCGGTGATGATTATTATCGGTCGTTTGAGATAGTCGGATAATGCCGCAGCATAGACCGCACGATGAATCGGATGGGCGCCAAAAAGCGCTGACGCTTTGTTTTGATTCGCCGCCAGAGCTATCTGTAGGAAGGATTCACTGTTTTGTATAATCGGTAGGATCTTTATCATCTATTCCACGGGTTAATTAAAGCGACTCTGCGCACCCTGTAAATCTCCTTGTATAATGAGTCTGACTGCGTCAGTCAGATCGTCGAATCTGCCTTGAATTAAGCTGCGTTCTCCGACCGTTGGCATAGACAGGACATAGTCGGGTAGCGGACCGGACGTCGGTTGTCCTATCCCGAATCGAATTCGCATATATTGGTTTGTCTCTAGCATATCTTCGATGTTCAGCAGTCCTTTCTGACCGCCGGAAGAACCCTGTGCCCGAATGCGAATAACTCCGGGGGTTAGGTTTACATCATCACAGATAACTAAGATTCGCTCAATGGGTAATGAGTAGTATCTGAGAGCAGCAGCTACCGCCTGTCCCGATAGATTCATGTATGTCATAGGTTTCATCAGGATTATTTTTGCAACACCAATAAACCCTTCTCCTATTAGCGAAGAAAAGCGAGAACGTGATACCTTGATACCGTACTCTTTTGCCAGGTGGTCAACCGCATCGAAACCTACATTATGTCGGGTATATTTATACTTCTTTCCGGGATTACCTAGACCGACTATGAGGAATCTGTTCTGTGGCCTATTGTTCCAAAACCGCATATATCCCTTTCATGCATATTGGTATATCACACACTGAAATCCCGCCGGTTTGGATGGCGGGAACAGTATATTGATTGTCGTGTTGAGAAGATTTGTAACCGGCATTATTCGGAGATAGTCAGACGAGACATCAGCCGGTTATCTACCACACCTAAATGTGTCTTTCCTACATTAACCTCAAGTTCGGTTCCGTCAGCTTTAGTAAAGACAAAATTCGACGGATAATCATCCTTGCGCCAGGTTATCTTCTCATAGCGTCCACCACTGAAATAGTATCCTTCTCCACCTTTATCATATTTAACTTCAACTAATCCCTTATCCTGACCGGGATAGAGAGAAATATCTGCAAATAATAGGAAGAGGTTTTCAAACTCCAGCTGCTGACTATTACCGGCATCCATATGAGCGAGTCCGCGTTGCCATTTTTGATACTTGCCTGTTTCGGAGTTGTAGCGGAAATCTCCGTCATAACCGCTGGAGAAACTATACTTGATGGTGGTCGCCTTGCCGGTTGAGGGTTCTATCTTCGTATCATCTACACCGATGAAATTAAAAGCAGCAATATTTGAGTATGAATCGGTTGGGATCTTTGCCGAGGCAATCCCCTTTTCAATGGCACTACCGCCAGTGAACTTGGTGTGTTCCGATGCGTAGTTGACACGTGTTCTGTCGGTCCATATGGCAGACGCGTAGTTCCCGCCGTCCAGCGTCATAAAGTTATACTGTGCAATCACCTTGTCGGCAAATACCGATGTACCGATATGGACGATAATGGGGTCGAGCGGGAACATCGCAGCGACAAACTGATCGCGTAGTGAACGAACCGACCCTATCTTCTCTATCTCACGCGTATCGGAATACAGACACATCATTCTGGTGATACCACCCTCTGTCTCAATTTCGATGATATAGTCGGCATAGGATATACCGTATTGAGGCCAGGATTGACCAATGTTGTTTACCGAAACCGCAATAGGTCTTTTACCGACCCGGTCCATGGCCATGGTATTCTCACCGGTCAGGGGGTTAAAAGCGATTTTCTCACTGGTGACAACCTCGGCTCCCATCTCTCCGTCACCCTCTAGACTCTGATAATAGTCGGAGAGATCTATTCCGGTATTTACCCCGGTCTGGGTTGTCTCAAACACATCTTTTTTTGGGCGTTCTAAACAACCCGCAAAGGATATGAGGATTAGAAATATCATAAACAATGAAATTATTCTTTTCATAAACTCTATATAATCTCCTTGAGAATCTAAAAGTGTTTTCTGTTTCTCACATTATATCATGTATTGCTACTTATGGCATTATTTCAAAGGAATCCTTATATGAATTTCTGATGATTCCCATATGGGTCTTACCGACATTGATATCAAGTTCATTGCCATCGGCTCCGATGAAGCTGAAGTTGCTCATGAAATCGCTTTTACTCCACTTAAAGGATTCGTAGTGACCCTGGGAGAAGTAGTAGCCGGTACCGCCTTTATCGTAATCCACCTTGACTAGTAGCTTATCCTGACCCGGAATCAGATCGATATCTGCAAACAACACGATGACGTTATCGAACTCCAGCTGCTTATCGTTACCGGCATCAATATGCGGTTTATCGTGCTGCCACTTCTGATATTTGCCCGTTGAGGCGTTATATCTGAAGTCTCCGTCGTAACTATAGCTGTTGCTGTTGAAGAAATAATAGTGCAGCGAATCTGCTTTGCCTTCCGATGGTACCCGCTTGGGTGCTTTTTCATCCAGGAAGTTGAACGCCATATCGGTCGATTTGGTATCGGGATTAATGCTGGCACTCGAGATACCCTTCTCGATGGCAGCTCCACCGGTGAACTTGGTATGCTCACTAGCATAGCCGGTAGTTACTCGAGCGGTATCGGTCCAGCAGGCTGGTGTAATTATCATGGCATCCAGCATCCGCATATTATATCTGAGCAGTACCGCATCGGCATAGACCGATGTTCCGAAATGCACGATTAGGGGATCGATTACAAAGAGTGCTTCAATAAACTGATCCCTCAGCGAACGCAGCGAACCTATCTTTTCTATCTCACGTGTGTCTGAGTAGAGGCACATCAACCGGGTGATGCCACCTTCGGTTTCTATCTCAAGGATATAGTCGGCAGCAGATATCCCATACTGCGGAAGCGCAGCAATAATATTGTTGACCGAAACCGCAATCGGACGTTTCCCGACACGGTCTTCAGGCATATTACTTTCGCCGGTAAGCGGATTGAGTGCTATCTTAGCACTCGAGACGGTAACGGCACCTTCAGAGCCGGTTCCCTGTATCATCCAAGGATCATTTTCGATGCTCGAGTCGGGATTCCAGGTCGCTCCCCGAGCGGCGTCATCCGTTGTTCTGGTACAACATACCATCGAACACAGAGTGAGAATTATAAGTAAAATACTGAAAAATCGTTTCATAATTTGATATCATCCTATCGGTGCTGCCTTATGGCAGTATTCGGCAGATGTCTCTTCTCCTATTACGGTTATGGAAAGAACTCTATCTATTGACCCTGTATCATTCTTGATGGTTCTACCCACCATAGGCTCTGGGTATATATCAGTATACCCACCTTTCACACAGTATATATAAGATTGGGTAAAAAAGAAATATCTACTGCGATAATTAACTAAATATTCATGATCATTTCACATGCCATTAATACCTGACTGTTCAGTTGAGGTCTGACGATTTGAGTGATGTTCATCGGTGTTTGTGACGATGAATAACATGATCTTTGGTAAAGGATATTACATATCTCTTTACTGCATAATGTCAGTCACTTTTTAGTAGATTTTTATCCTGATAGGTTTTGCAAAGATACAAAAAACTGATATAATGAGCACACAAAAGGTTGTTTACAACACCGTTTGAACATATCCTGACAGGATATATGGGAAAGGAATGAGCTGTAAGGGTTAACTACAGCCAACCGATATATGAGAATGGAAGAAAAGGCAAGAGGTCGAGGGTTTTTCGCGTTCATATGTATTATCCTCATACTACTCATTGCCGCCATCACAACCGCTTCACTGTTTATGTTGGTTCCTAAACGCAACTACCCGCTCAAAGCACCGGGTAACGGTATCGGAGTCGAGTCGTTATCCAACAATGAACAGGGTTGGATGGACGGAGGAATGAAACTGACCCTGCTTGCGGTTGCTGTGAGTCGAGGTTGGGAAGCAGACGAGAGCATATATACCGAAGCGGTAGCAACTCTGCACTTCTCTCTAGATGGCATCGACGCACCGATTACTCTACTAAGAGACAAAAAGACCGGGGAATTGGCGTTCAGAGATACAACTGACAGGGTGGTGACACACAACCAAAAGTTACTCATTTATCTACTGGATAAGCCGGAGCTGTATCCGCTCTTCTGTAGTATCTCACCTAACCCTATTACAGTTATGGGGCGTGAGGTGGATGCCTATACCTATGACTACAGAGGTATATCACTTTCAGGAGAGTCGCTCAGGTTCAGTTTGGATGAACAGGACTTCGAGCAACCAATCAGTGAGTTTGTACTGGAGGATCTCGAGCTGAGTATAGAGGATGTACCTCAGGCTGCAAGGCTCAAGATAACCACCGAAACGGATGAAGAACAGCAAACACTGTTTTCCGGTGTCTACTCGGATGTTTCTGATTTTGCCCCGATTTCACATATCCCCTACCTGTATACCTTCGAGACGGCAGATGCCAACGGGAATATTGCTAAATATCAGTTTATTGTAGAGTATCATATAAAGCCGACCTTTAGACTTTCACATGATAACCTGCTATCCGGTGGTTCGTTGGTCATATTCATAGACGGAGTTAAGGAAACCGATAAGATAGAATGCTTTCTCTCTTTTGACTACAAACCTTACTTTTCCAGAAATGGAACCCGAGCTATGGCTCTGATTCCGCTCAGTTTTGCACTGAAAACCGGCGAGTACAGTATCTATGTATCCTGTGGAGGATATGAAGAAACCTTCATCATAGGCGTATCTGAAGATGAATATGAGGTTCAGAACCTAGAGATAAGTGGAGACGGAGCGGCAGCCAATACAGCTGAAGCTAATCGAGAGTACGCTAACACAATGCATCCTTTATTCAACTCATATGATCCCGAAATCTATTGGGAAGGGGTATTCATTCAACCGGTTAGCGGTACCATAACCACCCCCTTCGGTGTCTATAGGTATACAAATGGTAGTGAATATGCCACACGACATGCCGGGATAGATATTGCTAATGCCGAAGGCACACCTATCTTAGCCGCTAACTCAGGAGTAGTGTTATTTAGCGGATTTCTCGAACTATCCGGCAACACCATTCTCATAGAACACGGAATGGGTCTACATACGCTATATATGCACAT
>WRIP01000019.1 GCA_009782665.1 Oscillospiraceae bacterium | reverse complement strand
AAAGCAATAACTCTCCTAATCCAAAGGGAAATGGTCGATATTTACCAGAAGGACGAGGGCTTTTATTTCCATATAAACGATGTCGGGGAAGGATACTGCGAGTCATTAACAAGTGATTATGCAGCCGAATATGCCGAAGCCGCAAAAGCCGCCTCGATTTATATAAGCGATAAATCCGAGCGGGAAATCATTAAGGAAATACTGTCCCGGTCAACGGCTGACCTACACGGAGGATATGATGGATAGATTTGTTATCAAAAAAATAATCGCCAAAGGTGATAATGTGCTTGAATCTTCCATATGCTTTGAAGAAGGTCTGAACATTGTATGCGGTCCTTCTAATACTGGAAAGAGCTATATATTCTATTGCATTGATTATATGTTTGGCAGCAGTACCAAACCCTTTGACGAATCAACAGGCTATGACACAATCATTATGGAAGTCGTAACCAAAGATGGTGATTCAATAAGACTTGAACGGGAAATTGGAAAAAACACTGTAAACGTCATAAGCCATTCACCCGAAGTTGAGAGCGGTAAATACAACACAAGCCGAGGAAATCAAAGACTGAGCGACCTCTGGTTGTCTTTAATAGGTATCAGAGATGAACACAAAATCATCAAGAATCAATATTATCACCCTCAAATGCTGACTTGGCGGACATTCATACATACTATCTTAATTAACGATGATGCAGTTTCACAAAGGGAGTCTATTCTTGCAAAGGCAGGGTATTACGAAAGAACATCCTCACTAACGGCGTTGCTTTTCCTAATGAGTAGCAAGGACTATAGCGAGTTTTCAACACAGGATACGCCTGAAATAAAGAAAGCGAGAAAAAAGGCAAAAAGTGATTACATAAATGAAAAACTACAGGAATTATCTGAGCAGCATGGAAGAATCGCAGACTCAATGATACCCTTAGAGGGCATTAACATAGAATCCGAAATGCAAAAAGTAATTGACCGCATAACAGAAACCGAAAACGAAATTATCATCGCTACAAATCGGAGTCGCAGATTGCTTGAACAAATTTATGATATAAGCGCAAAACTTGAGGAAGGACGCTTTTTACATGACAGATATATGGCGCTCGATAGCCAGTATCAGTCAGATATAAGGCGATTGCAGTTTATCGACGATGGCGGGATGCTCCTGCAAAGCAGTCCTACTGTTACACGGTGTCCAGTTTGTGACAGCGAGCTAACCGATGAAGGGGAAACGCACCAGCATGATACCAAGGGAGAAATCAAGATAATAAACGCAAAACTGTTAGACCTCCGGGAAGTTATTGATGACGTTGCTGACGATAAAGTACAGCTTGAAGGTAGGCTTGGTGAGCTGAAAGCCGAAAATGAGGATGTGTTGGCAGTCATTCGCAACAAATTAGAACCGCAAGCAGAAGAACTTAAAGAGAGGCTTAACGATTATCGTGTCGTTGTTCAAATGAGGCATGAAATGGATGTTATCAAAGCCTTATCCGTAGGAATGAATAATGATTTAGGTGTAATAGAGCAAGATGATGAGTCTGAGTTGCGGTTTAAGCCAAAAGAGCATTTCAGCAGCGAGTTTATTGAAACGATGAGCAACTATCTTTCAGAAATGCTTGAGAATAGCAAATTTGAAAGATTCCTCACCGCACGTTTCTCTATAGACAGTTTTGACGTAGTTACAAACGGTCGGAAGAAAGAAACAGAAGGTTCGGGGTTTAGGGCATTTTTGAATACCGTGCTGGCATTTTCATTCATGCGTTATCTTGCCAATCACGGAAAGTACACGCCCGGATTATTGGTAATCGACTCTCCCATACTGTCACTCAAAGAACGAGATGGCGAAAAAGCAACGGACAGCATGAAAGCGTCATTGTTCCGATATTTATTGAGCAATCAACAATATGGACAAGTTATTCTGTTGGAGAACGATATTCCTGAGATTGATTACAACAAAGCCAATGTGATTGAGTTTACAATGGATGATGAAGATGGGCGATATGGCTTTTTACTTAGCGTTCGCAACTAATAGGAGGATGGCATGATTATCAGCTACAACAAATTATGGAAGCTGTTGATAGACAAGAAGATGAAGAAGCGAGATCTACAGCATGCGGCAGGTGTCAGCACGACTGTTATTGCTAAACTGACTAAGGGGCAGAGTGTAACCACTGACGTATTGCTGAGGATATGTTTAGCGTTGGATTGTGATTTTGCAGATATCATGGAGGTTGATCGAGGTAACATCGAAAACATCCTGCCTAAAACAGTCCATAATGACGCGAAAGGCAATATACTCAAAGCTAACAGCTTTGAGCAACAGATATGGAATAATGCCAACCAGCTGCAAGCCGAAGACAGCCAACAGTAACAGACGCTGGATAATCCCCGTAAAGTGAGACAGAAAGATGATGGTTATCACTAAACAACAGGCTGCCACATATATGCTGTTAAAACACGGTTTGGTAGACAGTTACGCTTTCGTTGGTAAAGCGGGAGTTCTTCAATACATACAGCGAGTAGGAAGTATTCAATACGATCCCGTCGATGTCTGCGGTAGAAATGCTGACATACTGCTACAGGCCAGAGTCAAGTCATATACAAAGGAGCAGCTTAATGAGCTCATATACTCAGATCGTGAGTTGGTAGACTATTTCGACAAAAACCTTTGTATCCTTCCGATGGAATATCTGCCGGCGATGCTAAATGCTAAAACCAAAGGCGGTTATGCAGAGTCATATGACAAGAGAGGCGGTCAGGCCGTCAAACAACTTGAGCCGCTCATCCGTAAGCTCATCACGGAAAAAGGACAGATATCGGCTTCGGAAATAGATATAGATGAGAGAATCATCTGGCATTGGGGTGTTTCTACTTCTCTGCAGCGTGCAGCACTAGAGTCGATGTACTATCGCGGAGAACTCATTATTCATCACAAGAATGGAACAAACAAGAGTTATGCCTTACTAAAAGACTATGTCCCAGAGTATATACTGCAACAAGAACTGCCCTTTACAACCGATGAAGAGAGATATGCCTGGTTTGTCAGACGGCGAATACAATCGGTGGGGTTGCTCTGGAACAAGGGAAGTGATGCTTGGCTGGCAATCGAGCTAAAAACCAGCGACCGACAGCAGGCGTTTAGAAATCTACTGGAGAATGAATTGATAGTTGAGGTACGAGTCGAATCAATCGACACCCCGTTATATATTTCTTCTGTGGATCTTCCGTTTATGAAACGGGTGTTGACCGAATCACATTTCATACCCCGAACCGAACTTCTGGCTCCACTCGATAATATGCTCTGGGATCGAAAGCTCATAAAGGCAATCTTCGATTTCGACTATACCTGGGAAATATATACCCCGAAAGTCAAACGGAAATATGGTGCATATGTGTTGCCGTTGATTCACGGAACCCGATTCATCGGACGGGTTGAAGCCATTAACGATCGAAAGGCGAAGATACTGCGTATAGCAAATATCTGGTACCAGGATGGGGTTGAAACCGACTCGGATGATCTGCAGCAACAGATTGATGATTGCTTCAACCGATTCGCAGCATTTAATGACTGTCAGAGGGTTGTCCTAGACAACACGGGCAGCTCGGATAGATAGTTCATACATTGACATGAAGAGGTGTAAAAGGTATAGTTTTACTATACGGTTCGGTTAAGTGAGTTTCGCTCGGAGGAACATTATGCAGGATATGGATACACAAGAACGCGAAAGGTATCGTCAACGCATACGTAATAAGAAAAGACGCCGAATTATCTCGTTGTCGGTCATGGTAGTTATAGTCATCCTTCTCATTATCGGGATTGTCAGACTAATCGGATGGATAACGACTCCGAAGTATATTGAGTCTGCGGATATCGGACCGCTACCTCCAGCAGAGGGAGATCCCATCGTCATCACCCTACCACCGAAATACTATGATTATTCCGCACCAGTACCTCTCGCCGATGAAGTCGGAGATGGTTACTTTAGTTCAACCCTCATGATAGGGGATGCCCGGGTAATGGGGCTTACGATGTTCGGTCATATTACCACTGCCGATGTTTTCGGGAGTGAAGGAACGAGTGTAGATTCACTACGCAATGATACCTTTACGGTGGGAGAGGCCGAGAGAACACTGACAGAGCAACTCATGACCAAGCCCTATGAAGCCATATATATTGAGATAGGGTTGAACGAATTAGGTTGGCCTAACACAGCAGCTTTCATGGAGAGTTATGCGGCATTGGTCGATACAGTGAAGAACAACGCGCCGACAGCCGCAATCTATCTTCAGGGTATAATACCGGTAACCGCTTCTAAGAGCGGTAACCCGTCTCACCTTACTAACGAGAAGATAGCCGAGATAAATCGAGAGATTATGAGACTCGCTCAGGATAAGAAGGTATACTACCTCGATATTGCTGAAGGAATGAGTAACGGTACCGGGGTATTACTCAGCGGCTATGCCGCTTCCAACGGGCTATCTCTTTCAAGTGAGGGATATGCCAAATGGGTAGAGTATATTAAAACACATGTCGTAGATAAGGAGATTTATTCGTGAAGAAAACTGTAGTAATTGCATTACTAATGCTTTCGGTATTATTAATACTACTGACCACCGCATGTGGTGAAGCAAAAACCGAGACTGTAGCCGAGATAACCGTAGACACAGAAGCATTTTTAAAGAAAATTGAACAGACCGATCTATTTGTAGATACGTTGGGATCGACAAAGGAATCGGTGTTATCACAGGTTATGTTTCTCTCAACCGATAAGATTGAGAGTGCGTCGCTCTTTATGGGAACAGGGTTTACCGGTGAAGCGTACGCATACTTCAAGTGTACCTCAGCTGAGGATGCCGCGATTATAGTAGAGGAGCTAAAAACCTTCGTCGAGGATCAAAAGGATATATATATCAGCTATGCTCCCGATGCCATACCGCATTTTGACAGTGCAATAATAAAGCAAAAAGGCAGTTATGTAGCTTATGTCGTAGCCGATAAAAACATTGAAGCGAATAGGATAGTGGAAGAGTTTTTCAACTAAAATGATCGAAACCCTACTGACGGTCCCATATAACAGACCTCTTACGCTTCTTCAATACAACTGAAGAAGTGTTTGATATATTATGACTGCTAACTGTTAAACAAAGTGATTGGTGAATAAACCTTATGAAAAAAATACAACTGTTTATCCTGAGAAACTGTCCCTTCTGCATTCAAGCCCTTGATTGGCAGAATAAAATTCTAACCGAGAACCCCCACTACCGCGAGGTTCCCATCGAGATAATCGATGAGAACGAACAGTATGAACTCGCAAACAGTTATGATTACTACTATGTACCTTCATATTATCTTGATGGTCGTAAGCTACACGAAGGTGTTGCGACACGGGAAAAAATCGAAAATATTTTTGCACAGGCATTGGAAGACTAATGGAAGATATTAAGGTAATAATACTGGTGGCAGCATATAATAATGGGGAGTACGTCGGTGAGCTGTTACATTCATTAACGACCCAAACACATCGAAATATTGAGATATATATCCGCGATGACGGATCGGTCGATAATACGATGGATATCGTCCGACAGATGAAAAAGAAAGATCCTCGTATACAGATACTAGAATCACAAAATACTCATGTAACCCCGCCGGGAGCCATGAGGAATTTTTTTACACTGTTGCAAGGTGTGGTTATGACTGAAGCAGATTACCTCATGTTCTGCGATGCTGATGATGTCTGGATGGATGATAAGATTGAGCAAACGCTGAGCGTCATGCTAGCTACAGAAGGTGAATATACCAAAGTAACTCCGATTCTGGTACATACCGATCTGACGGTGGTAGACGCCAAACTCAATATGATATCGTCATCCTTGTTCCGTTACGAGCGGTTATCGCCTAACCGTAAGACACTCAAGAATATTACTGTACAGAACAATGTCACGGGATGTACCGTTATGATAAATCACAGCCTTAGGGATATGGTAAATGCGATCCCGAGGGAGGCGATAATGCATGATTGGTGGCTGGCAATGATAGCTGCTGCCTTTGGTGCCATCGTCCCTATCAGTCAGTCAACTATTCTCTATCGTCAGCATGGAGGAAATCAGATAGGAGCATATAAGTCTTCCAGTCTGTTGGAAGGGTATAGAAAGCTAACCAACCGGGTACGGATGAAGGAAATCTATCGGTCGATGTATCGTCAAGCTGGTTGTTTTGCAGACAGTTTTAGGGCGCTACTAAGAGAGTCGGATCTTGCTATGTTACAGGGATATGCCCGTATGGAACAGCTGTCGAAAATCAAGAGGATCACCGGTACAATCAGAGGCAGATACTATAAAAATACACTGATGCGAAATATTGGTCAGTTCCTAATAATTTTGTTTGAATAGAAGGAGAGAATCCATTGAGCGATTGGACAGATTTTGAGGATGTAAAACAACAAGTAGCGGTGTATGGGATAACACTCGTTGAGGGTGATACCTCGGTTTTAGCAGAACCAATAACAATTGAATCTAAAGTAATTCATAACCGTTTACTCATCCAACCGGTCGAAGGGACCGATGCCGACGCATACGGCAACCCTACCGAACTCACCGAGCGTAGATATCTGAGATATGCAAAAGGTGGTGCAGGAGTTATCTGGATGGAAGCGGTTGCACTTGATAGTAGTCTTCGAAGCAATGAAAGACAGTTAGTCTTAAGTGAAGTAACCTACGACAGTTTTGCTCGGTTAATTGAGGAGATGAAGCAAACCGCTTTTGCAGCAAACGGATATGCCCCGACAGTTGTCATTCAGCTGTCTCATCCGGGACGCAGCTGCCTAATCCCCAAACCGGCATATGACAACGAAATGTGGGAAACAGTCAGATCTGCCAAAAACCAACCAGTGGTATCCGATGATGAGATAGAGCGATTAGCTCCTCTCTATGGTGATATTGCCCGTTTGGCAGCAAGAGCCGGATTCGATGGAGTAGAAATTAAAGCATGTCATCATTTCTTCATCAATGAACTGCTTGCAGCAACCGGAAGACCCGGACGATACGGTGGAGCGTACGAAAATCGGGTGCGGCATCTAAAGGAAACGGTTGCAGCAGTCAGAGCTTTAACCAACGATGTCTTTATCACTACACGGTTGAATCATTACGATGGTATACCCTATCCCGATGGATTCGGTATGAAGTCGGATGGCAGTTGGCTTCCAGATGGTAGCGAACCCTTAAGGTTGATAGAGGAACTGAATGAAGAATACGGTGTGGAGTTAATAAACTGTTCTTCCAGCGGTCCGGAGTTTGAGTTATTCAATAATCGTAATGCGGTTGATCAGCTTTTCGGTGAACCGATGACTCCTCTACGTTCAGGAGTCTGTATGCACCTGTTCGCCAAGGAAATCAAACAGAATTTGCCCGGTATTAAGGTGGTTGCTACTCAGTTTTCGCATCTTAAGCAGTATGCGGCTTCGGTCGGAGCCTATCTTGTCGAATCTGGTGGAGCTGATTTCATCGGGTTCGGAAGACAGGCGTTGGCATATCCTGATTTTGCATCCGATATACTTAAGAAGGGTATGATGGACAAGGATAAGGTCTGCCTCTGCTGTGGTGGATGCCATCGGATGATGGGTAGCGAAAAGGGTGCCGGATGTACCGTTAGAGATCCGTTTTATCGCTCATAACCAAAACACAAATATTTGACAGCAAAAACGCTATAGCTCATTACCGCAAAGTAATGAAGCTATAGCGCTTAGTATCTTTCGCTTGGAAACCTTTAGCGTTCCCAGTCAGAGAAATCGTAAACCAAACCGTACTTATCTGCAGAGTCCTTCAGTGTCTGGAACAGTGCCGGTCCTACTTCGAATCCGCCTTGTTTTTTGAATGCACGATACTTATTGAATTCAATCTCACCCGGCATAAAGATCTCTTCGACGCCTTCACCTTTGGGTTGTGCTTTGGCAGCGGTTATGAACTCATCGACCTGACCCTTGAATTCATCAATGTCACGGAACTTGGAGATATCAATAACCTGCATGATACCTCCGACATTGTTGCCGGAAGCCGGATTGGAATCATTATTCATGAAGTCATTCGGCATAGCAGCAATTGCAGCAGACAAAACGCTTATGAGTATGGCAATACCGCTTCCCTTGTAACCTCCGAAGGCTCTCATGCAGCCTCCGCTGAGTGCATCAGCAGGATTGGTGGTTGCATGCCCGTTCTTGTCATAGGTCCATTCCTCAGGAATGGAACGACCCTCGAGATTTGCAACGTTGACCTTGCCCATAGCTACCGCACTGCTGGCCGCATCAAAGACAATGGGATCGCATTTACCGGCTGGAATTGCCACACTGATGGGGCTGGTTCCGACAAATCTGTGAGGAGAACCATAGATTGAGGTGGTGCCAGTCGCATTACAGAACACAAAACCGACCATGTCATGTTCCAGAGCCATCATGGAATAGTAACCTAAGAAGCCCCAATGGTTTGCATTAGTCAGTACTGCTGAAGCAAAACCACTGGTTTTCGCTTTCTCTACCAGACGATTCATCACAAACTTACCGGAAACCGGTCCAAAGGCTTTGTCAGCATCCAGCATAAAGCTACCGGGATATTCTTTGACAATCTTCATTTCGGCGTTGGCGTTAAATCCGCCACCATCGAGTTTTCGGGTATAGACAGGGATTCTGGATAATCCGTGAGAGTATATACCACGCATCTCAGACATGGTCAGATGATCTCCCATAATGTCTGCATCTTCTTTTTTTGCTCCTAGTTTTTGGAAGAGGAGAGAGCAATACTCCCTAGATTGATCTTCGGGTATGATGATGGGCATAAAGGTACCTCCAAGAAATATTATTTCCTCAATTGTAGATATATTTTAAAAAAATTTCAATCTGAAAACTAAACTACAACACATGAATTTGTAAAAAAGGTTTCTCCCGCTGACGGGTGATACCGACCAGCGGGAGAGTAAGAGAGAGATATGAGAAAGGTTAGTAGCATGTGATTTTACAGTTGCTTCTTATTTAAGTTTTCTCAACAGATAGAGCAGTGTGTCTATCTCGTCTTCAGTAAATTCCTTAAAGAGAGCAGAAGCTATATGAGATATCTGATCTGAGTATTCCAAGCGCTTGTTTCGTCCTAATTCAGTTACCACAATAACAGCAGACTTATTATACTTGCTTCCGGTAACCCTCACCACATATCCTTTGGCTTCGAGTTTCGGGATCAGCTTATTCACATTCTGTTTGGTGGTTTTGAGCTTGACTGCGATGTTGGCCATAGTGGCTTCACCCGGAGCCATCAGATCGATGGTGGTGAGTGCCATAAACTGTCTGGCAGTGAGATTGTAGTCAGCGTTACGGGTATAGTTCTCCAGTTTCTTTGTGTATGCAGATAACGATTCGTAAATCTGTTGTATCAGAAACACAGCGTTGCTTTTTCTAGTGTAGTCCATAAAGGATCTCCTTTTCCGATAGGTTTCAGAAAGCGAATACAACGAGTATAATAATGGAGAAAATCTTTATCTTATTCTTCTCAAGTACCGCTTCTTGGGGTTGATATAAGGGTAAAGGATAAAGCAACTTGAAAGTCAATACCTTGTCATACAACTTTTTTACTTGTTTTAAAAAAATTTTTTATGATCCTGTGTCTGGGGAAAATCCGTCAAATTCATCGGTATTTATGACAGAAAGTGACATCGGTAAACATGCCACGACAAAAAAATCTGCGAAAATATTCGCAGAAAAGATTCAGGTAACTTGAATATACTGAGGTATAAAACGTGAAAAACTAGGCTTCTCTCCCCATTTTTACTCATCGTATTACTGAGGATAAGAAAAAGATATACAGTTCGGACAGTTTGTTATATAGGTGTTGATAAAAACATGATAATTCGGTAGTAGAATATATGAAACAAAAACAAGATGAAAGAGAGAAACCATGGTCTGTAAGAGATGCGGTAGCAATAATATAGCCATACAATCGGTCCCGATTAACAAAAAGAGAGGATGTCTATCGACCTTTCTACATATCCTTTTGTTATTCGTTCCGATAATCGGATGGATTGTGTTGTTCAGTCTCATCCGTGGAAGACGCTCCAAAGTCGTATCCATGGCAGTTTGTCAAAACTGCGGACGTCAATGGGCAGTATAGCAAGGGGGAAGAAAGATGAAGAGATATCTGTTGATTATCGAGATAAAACCGGAGTGTCGTGAGCAATACATTGATATACACAATAACCCGTGGAGAGAGATGCTTGAGGCTATACGAGATGCTGGATTTGTCAACGAGTTGATCTGGTATTACGATGATAAATCGATTATCTATCTGGAATGCGAGGATCATGATCACGCCAATGCTCTATTGAGAGCCACCGATATATGTAAAAAATGGGATCAAGAGATGATCCCACGATTTGCTGCAGGTCCGGTAATGCCACCGAAGATCTTTGACCTCAACCAGCAATTAGAGGGATATTTGACACAGGACTGAAGATACAAAAAGAGCCATCGCAACACTGCGATGGCTTAAACAATTTCCTACTGCTAATCCAATAACGAGTAGTTAAAATCAACTAGATCAAACGTTTCTGCAATATCCCTTAGCTGTGTGTCGGTAATGGTCCGTAGCGATCGTTTACCGGCAGATATAGTGTTCAGATATATCCGGGCGGATTTCTCAATCGTATGCATTAGACCAAAAGCCAGATCAAAGGTAGCACCACTGACAAACATTCCGTGTGCTGCCCACACCACCGCATCGAAGGTTTCCATGAGTTCGCTAGTCTTAACTGCAATCTCGCCTGCACCGGGCATCATCCACTCCACAACCCCTACTCCGGCAGGAAAGACTATCGGACACTCGGTGATGGTGCGCCATAGGGCAGATGAAAACGCCTTCGCCGTCAGGGGAAGTATCGATGTCAGGCTGACAATCGCTTCGGGATGGGCGTGATAGATTATTCGGTTTAGTCCATCGGTTGCCTCTTTCTTTATACTGTGATTGAGCATATGACTCGGGAACTCACTGGTCGGGACTGCTCCACCGGAAAAACCCCATACCACACGATATGCATCGCCGTCCTCGTTAATCTCAACTACCCCGAGACAATCTTCAGCATCCAGCGCGATATTTCTGAAATACTTACCCGCACCGGTGGTGATGAAAAACTCTTCTGCTAGATTCTCCACCGATATATCCATTTCAACCCAATCGTCGGTGTAGTCGAAATAGATTTCACATTCCTCAACCTCTGCCTCGGTCAAGCGGTAGGTCAAATTACCGGCATTTCTTTCATGCCACCCCTGAAGCCAACCGTCATCACACATCCGTATGTATTCCTGTACTACCTCAGCATCAAGCATACTCATTAGTTGTCACCTATATTACCCTTTCTTTTGCTCAGTACCTCTTTTTCATATTGTTTAATCTCATCGAACCATCCTTCGTCTGACTCGACTTGCTGTTCATGACACCAGTGTTCCCATATTGTTCCGAACGGTAGAGTTTTCAGTTCCTCCTGTAGCATCAGCAGTTCGGTAAACTCATTGTTATCCTGTAGTGTCTTTAGCCGTTTGTTGGGTTGCAATAAAGCATAGAGCAGTGCTTTCTGCATATTTCTCGTACCTATCACCCAAGCAGCTACCCGATTTATAGAAGCATCGAAGAAATCAAGACCGATGAGTGCCTTATCCAACGCATCGTTTCTGACAATCTCGCAGGCAATCTCTTTGAGTTCATCATCGAGTCGTACCACGTGATCTGAATCCCATCGCATGGGTCTTGAAACATGAAGAGGCAGTTTATCGAAATAGCAGAGCATACTCGATATCTTGTCGCTCACCACCTCGGTCGGGTGGTAGTGCCCGGTATCCATCAGATTATATACCTTTGGATGGGATGCACAGTATGCGATATAGAACTCGCTGCTGCCGACCGTGAAGGCTTCCATCCCTATGCCGAAGAGTTTACACTCCACCACATCGATGACCCCTTCGAGAGGTTCACTAAATATTTCATCCAGACTCTGTTTCAACCGCATACGCGGTCCTAATCGATCGGCTGGTATATCCTTATATCCGTCAGGTATCCAGATGTCGTTTACCACCTCGGTCTTCAGCTCTTTAGCAAAATATGCGGCAATGCGTCGACTTTGTATCGCATGGCGGACCCAGTAGCTGCGTACCTCTTCATCATTGCTCGAGAGGGTCAGGTTATCCTTCATCATCGGATGACTGAAAAATGTCGCATTAAAATCAATACCTAACTTTCGACTCTTGGCATAATCCACCCATGCCTCGAAGTGTTTAGGTTCCAGTGAATCACGCTCTACCTTTTCATCGGTTATGGCGTAGGTCATGTGCAGTGCAATACGTTTGCTGCCACCGATAAGCGAGATAGCTTTATCGAAATCCATCATCAACTCTTGCGGTGTGGTAGCCTTTCCCGGATAGTTGCCGGTTGTCTGTATACCACCACTGAGCGCACCTGAACCTTCAAATCCGTTAACATCATCACCCTGCCAACAATGAATGCCTATAGCCTTATCGGTCAGCAATCGCAACGCAAGCTCAACATCCACCCCCAACGCTTCATAGCGCTTTTTTGCTTGACTGTACTCCATTATTTACCCTCCTTTAGGTGTTTTGGTACGGGAGATACTCCTTTAGCTCAAAACTTAAGCTCACCGCACGTCTTGCCTGTTCTCTGTCGGCAAACTCTTTATTTGCTATCATCATAACCAGCAGATTCCCAATAGCGGTGGCCTCGACAGGACCGGTAACGACCTTAAGACCGGTCGTGTCTGCAGTCAGTTGGTTTAGGTATTCGTCCTGACATCCTCCACCGACAATGTTAATCTGTTGAAACTTCCTACCGGTAATCTCTGTCAATGAGTCAACCCCTTCGGAATAACTAAGAGCCAAACTGTGATATATGCAGTAGAGGGTCTGCTCAAGTGTCTGAGCTTCCTTAAAACTATTACGTTTAAGCACCGTCTGAACGGCATCAATCATGTTTTTCGGAGCGGTGAAAAGGCTATTGTTTACGTCTACCGTAGCGGTAAAGTCAGCCCCGTTTCTTGCCAAATCAGCTAGTTCAGAATACGAATACTCGGTATGACTGCTCAGATCCCGGCGTACCGATTGAAGCATCCATAATCCCATATAGTTTTTCAGTACCCGGTAGATGTAGCTATATCCACCTTCGTTGGTAAAGTTGGCAGTTTGACTCTTTTCATTTACTATCGGAATTTCTGATTCAACTCCTAGGAGGCTCCAGGTACCACTAGAGATGAAGACCGACTCATCAAAGGAAGGAATCGAGACAAACGCACTCGCTGTATCATGGGTAGCTACCAAAAAGACGGTGGTGTTTGCACCGACACGTTTTGAGATTTCCTCCGACAATGGACCGATAACAATACCGGGCGCTGTCGGCTGTACAAATATCTGTCGCGGCAACCCCAACATATCGATGAGTTCATAATCCCAATCTTTAGTGTCAAGATTAATCAGGGAGGTGGTCGTCGCATTTGTGTATTCTGTCATTATCCTGCCGGTCAACAGATAGTTCAGATAGTCAGGTATCAGCAGCAGATGTTTTGCTGCCTGTAGTTGTTCGGGATGATTCGTCTTGATTGATGTCAACTGATAGATAGAGTTGAGTAGCATTTTTTGTATGCCTGTTCTGGCATAAAGATCCGCAAAAGAAATATGTTTCTCTACCTCTAGATCCATCCCTTCGGTTCGAGTATCTCGGTAGGCAACCGAGTCTCCGATTATCTCTCCATCTTCATCAATCAGTACAAAATCGACCCCCCAGCTATCAATGGCTATAGCATCAGGTACCACATAGTGCTCGATGCACTCCTTAATACCCAAGATAATATGCTCGAATATGGCAGGAAGATCCCAACATAGGCTTCCGTTTCTTTCGATCAGACGATTTTCGAAGCGATATACTTCGGTGAGTTCAATCACCCCCGACTTTAATTCCCCGAGAATATGTCTGCCACTTCCTGCACCGATATCTATTGCAAGATAGCAACCCATAATGCACCTCACATAAGAGATTTACTAAAGTATATCAGAAGATTAGCGGGTGATAAAGGGTAGTTTATCTCCATGTTAATCAGATAGGGTTCGGTGTCGATGGTACATGATGAAGACGTGACGAACGGTCGATATTTTTTCTATTGACTTTGAAGAAATCTTCGGTATAGGGTAGAATATAGTTTAGATATATCAGAAACAAGATGAACTAACGAAAGGATTTTCTCATGAAGGTGGTTTTGGTAAACGGAAGTCCCCGACCGGAAG
>WRIP01000018.1 GCA_009782665.1 Oscillospiraceae bacterium | reverse complement strand
AGTCCACAGTCTATACAGCGTTCGGTGAGGATGTATGCTTTCTTATCTCTGACCCTGATGGCTTGTGTAGGACAACGCTTAAGGCAGTTAATACAACCATTACAACGTTTAGTATCAAGCACTATGGAGTGTGTTTGTTGTATATGACCTAATTCCATCGGTTCAACTCCTTCATATATATACCGACATATTTATCTCGGTTCCCACCCCGATGCTTGAAGATATATCAAACTCATCGGTGTACTTCTTCATGTTGGGAAGTCCCATCCCCGCACCGAATCCGAGTGTTCTGACCTCATCTGTTGCAGTTGAGTATCCTTCACTCATAGCTAAAGGAATATCTTCAATGCCGGGACCGTCATCCTTGACCTTCATCTTTATATACTGCGGATTGATAAATACCGTTATCTGTCCTCCCGATGCATGGATGACTAAATTTATCTCCGCTTCGTACAGAGCGATAGTCGCACGTCGGATGGTCGCAGCGGGAATACCCATCAACTTCAACCGTCCCTTGAGGTCTACCGATGCTTCCCCAGCCAGAGAGAACTCCTCTCCCGAGATATCATATGTCAAAACAATATCACTGCTCATCGGAGGCTTCCCTTAGCCCATGCCCGTAGAGTAGACCACAGGCAGCGAACATCGTCTTATCGGTGGTTATGACGGTTATTTCATTTTCATCTGCCATATCGATTATGGTCTGGTTTGGTTTTTTACCTCTAACAAACACCACACACAACATATCCATCATCTGAGCTGTACGTATAACCATCAGGTTATTCAAACCGGTAAGCAGTACCGCTTGATTCTTCACATATGCCAGCACATCGCTCATCATATCTGAGCCACAGGCGGCATACACTTCCCTTTGTAGATCGGTATTTTGGGTCAGTATCTCACCGTCTAGTATCTTCGCTATATCATCTATCTTCATCATTAGTCTCCATTATGTATTTCCTTAAATCTATCGTTAATCTGTTGATACATATACTACCACACCAACCGGCTTTTCGCTATGGTTGATGACCGGTTAGCTGTTATGGCACAAACACATCGTAAATATATCCAGATTGCTATGATTTTGACAGCGGCAAGAGTAGTCTTTTCTTTGCAACAAGCGGGAAATATATGACAATATTGCCAATATTTTTTTACTTTTTTATGTAATATATCACAGGTTGCAACCTGAAAGATTTTGCCTTCTCCAAAGCCTTGATATTTGGTGATTTCAGTCTAGCATTTTGTTTTTCCAACTGATATAATACTTGTGGATTTAACGTTCTTACAGATTGTTAAAATTTTAACAATCTTGAATTAAAATGCATGGAGGATCTTGGATGAAAACAATTCAGACAGTACCGTTTACCGGTACCAAAGAACAAGAGCAACAGCTTCTCGCATGGCTTGATGACCATGCCGATGAAGACGGTATTGCTCTGCAATCACTACAGATGACACAACAAATCTACGGATATATTCCGAAAGAGGCGATGATAACCATCGCTACCGTAACCGGTATTCCGCTCAGCGAACTCTACGGAATCACCACCTTCTACTCTCAGTTCAGGCTGTTCCCGATCGGCGAATACAA
Organism: Oscillospiraceae bacterium; assembly: GCA_009782665.1. Lineage (GTDB taxonomy): Bacteria > Bacillota > Clostridia > Oscillospirales > Ruminococcaceae > WRIP01. The sequence goes on along the minus strand of WRIP01000018.1, from coordinate 12,845 downwards.
AATTAGTGTTTGTCTGGGAACTGCTTGCTATGTTAAGGGGACCCAGGCGGTTTTGGATAAGCTCATCTCCACCCTCGGAGTGGAAGAAGGCGAAACTACACCCGATGGAAAATTCAGTCTCGAAACCTGTCGTTGTATTGGCGCATGTGGTTTAGCTCCGGTCATTACCATCAACGATGACGTATACGGACGGCTGACAGCCAATGAGGTTGAGAGAATACTGGCAAACTACTAAGACATTGCCTCACACTAAGGAGGGGATAGATTGCAGGAGCTTTCAATGAATATTCTAGATATTGCGGAAAACTCTCTTGCAGCAGGTGCTCGAAATATATCAATCCTCCTTGAGTATCAAGACTGTGATAGACTACATGTCGTAATCTCGGATGACGGAAAAGGTATGGACCAGGAAACAGTCAGCATGGTTACCAATCCTTTTTACACCAGTCGTACCACACGAAATGTCGGACTGGGAATACCGTTACTGAAGATGGCTGCAGAACTAACCGGAGGCAGTTTAACCATTGAAAGTAAACTGCATGAAGGTACCGTCTTAACCGTCGAGTTCTGCAATAGCAGCATCGATATGATGCCGCTGGGCGATATGGGACAGACAATGTCCGCTTTGGTAAGCGGGCATGAAGAGGTGAATTTCAGCTATTGTCTCACAAATGAACAACGTTCGTTTGAGATGACCACGGCTCAACTGAAGGAAATACTAGTTGATCTTCCCATTACCACACCCGCGGTTGCCGTCTTTATACGCGACTATGTAAACGAGCACACACAATATGTCCTAGCAGGACAGGAGATCTAATCATTAATCAAGAAAATAATTAAGGAGAGCATTGTCAATGAAGAGTTTAGCTGAACTTGCGGAAATTCGCGATAAGATGAAACATATCGTCGATGCCCGTGAAGCCGGAGACGATACTGTCAGGGTAATTGTAGGTATGGCTACCTGCGGAATTGCCGCCGGTGCACGTCCGGTAATTAATGCATTTACCGAACAAATTTCGGAACGCGGACTAGAGGGAGTTGTAGTCTCACAAACAGGATGTATAGGTATCTGTCAGTATGAGCCGGTGGTGGAAATATTGGTTCCCGGAGAAGAGAAGATAACCTATGTACATATGAGTGCTGATAAGGTTGCCCGTGTTATTGATGAACACATCGTAGGCGGGAATCCGATTGCGGAATATACCTTCAGCCATAACGTCGTAAAGTAGGGGGGGAAATATGTTTAGAAGCCATGTAATGATATGTTCCGGTACCGGTTGTAAGTCAACCGGAAGCGAGAAGGTCATAGACACCTTCAAGAAAGCCGTTGAAGCACAGGGATTAAGCAATGAGGTTAACGTTGTGCAGACCGGTTGTCTAGGGCTCTGCTCGGTCGGACCGGTAGCCATCATATATCCCGAAGGTTCCTGTTACTGTAACCTGACGGAAGAAAATGTTCCGCTGATAGTCGAAGAACATCTTCTGAAGGGTCGTATAGTTACCGACCTTCTCTATAAGGAAGCAGAGGAAGCAGAAGAGATACTGAAGCTAGAAGAAACAAATTTCTACAAAAAGCAACGCAGGGTTGCACTCAGAAACTGCGGTCGCATCGATCCGGAAAAGATAGACGAATACATTGCGTTTGACGGATATATGGCACTCGGTAAGGTACTTACCGAAATGAAGTCTGACGAAGTTATTCAATTGGTACTCGACAGCGGTCTACGCGGACGCGGCGGTGCAGGATTCCCAACCGGGCTTAAGTGGAGATTTGCAGCAGTTAACGATGCTGACCAGAAGTATGTCTGTTGTAACGCTGACGAAGGTGACCCGGGTGCATTCATGGACCGTTCGGTACTGGAAGGTGACCCGCATGTCATCCTCGAAGCTATGGCCATTGCCGGCTATGCAATAGGTGCTACAAAAGGATACATCTATGTCAGAGCTGAATATCCCCTTGCTATCCGTCGTCTGGAGATAGCCATCGAACAGGCCAGAGAATACGGGTTGCTCGGTAGCAACATCTTCGACACCGGTTTTGATTTTGATATCGATCTTAAACTCGGTTCCGGAGCGTTTGTATGCGGTGAAGAGACTGCTCTTCTGACCTCAATCGAAGGTAACCGCGGCGAACCTCGTCCCCGTCCTCCCTTCCCGGCACTCAAAGGTCTTTGGGAGAAACCCACCATACTCAACAATGTTGAGACATTTGCCAACATTCCTCAGATTATACTCAACGGTCCCGAATGGTTCTCTTCGATGGGAACCGAAAAGAGTAAAGGAACCAAGGTATTTGCTTTAGGTGGTAAGGTCAATAATATCGGATTAGTTGAGATCCCGATGGGTACTACCCTCCGTGAAATCGTTGAAGAAATAGGGGGAGGTATTCCAAACGGTAAAAAATTCAAGGCAGCACAGACCGGAGGACCTTCCGGTGGATGTATACCGGCAGAGCATTTTGACGTAAACATTGACTTCGATAACCTGATAGCTATCGGTTCGATGATGGGTTCCGGTGGATTGATAGTCATGGACGAAGACAACTGTATGGTTGATATCGCGAAGTTTTTCCTGGGATTCACCGTTGACGAATCTTGTGGTAAGTGTTCACCCTGCCGAATCGGAACCCGAAGACTGTATGAACTGCTTGAGAAGATAACCTCAGGTAACGGTGAGTTGGAGGATCTCGATAAGATACAGGAATTGGCAGAGCACATCAAAACGAATTCACTCTGTGCTCTCGGTCAAACCGCACCCAACCCGGTGCTCTCAACCCTTCGCTATTTCCGTGAAGAGTATGAGGCTCACATCGTAGAGAAACGTTGTCCATCAGGTGTCTGTAAGGATCTCTTGAACTACACGATTGACCCGGATCTCTGCAAAAAGTGCTCACTCTGTGCCAAGAATTGCCCGAGTGAATGTATCTCCGGTGTGGTCGGGAAAGAACCCTATGTCATAGATCAATCTAAATGTATTAAGTGTGGTGCCTGTCAAGAGAGCTGTAAGTTCGGCGCCGTCATCAAAAAGTGAGGAGGAAAAACCATGAGTGAAAATGTAACCCTAACCATAAACGGAATTTCTGTTACGGTCCCCTCGGATGCAACCATTATTGAAGCTGCATTCAAGGCGGGAGTGAGAATTCCAACACTGTGCTATCTGAAAGACCTCAATGCCATAGGCGCCTGCCGTATCTGTTTAGTCGAGGTTGCTGGAGCACGCGGGTTTCAGGCAGCATGCGTAGCCCCTGTTGCTGATGGCATGGTGGTAAACACAAATACCCCAGCATTGCGTAATTCCCGCAAAGGAACCCTGGAACTCATACTCAGTAATCATCGCTCGGATTGTCTATCATGCCCCAAGAATACCGAATGTGAGCTGCAGTCACTGTGTTATGAATACGATGTTGATATGTATAAGTATGGGAACACTGATCCCGAACCTGATATCGATGATTCTGCTGTGCATCTGATTCGCGATAACTCCAAATGTATACTCTGTAGACGTTGTACTGCTGCTTGTGAAAAGAATCAGCATGTATCGGTCATCGGTCTAAGCCAACGCGGATACGATACCCATATCGGTTCTGCTTTTGAGATGCCGCTTTCCGAAACATCCTGTGTTCATTGCGGTCAGTGCATAGTGGTATGTCCTACCGGTGCTTTGACCGAACGTGATGATACCGATAAGGTATGGGCAGCACTTGATGATCCGACCAAACATGTCGTCATCGCTCCTGCTCCTTCGGTACGTGCGCAGCTAGGAGAATGCTTCGGTATGCCGATTGGCACTAATGTCGAAGGCAAACTTGCCGCTGCACTTCGTCGCTTAGGATTCGATAATGTCTTTGATGTCGATACCGCTGCCGACCTCACGATTCTGGAAGAAGGAACCGAACTGCTGCATCGTGTGAAAGAAGGAGGTCCGTTCCCCCTTATCACATCCTGTTCACCGGGATGGATAAAATTCTGTGAGTATTATTTCCCGGAGTTCGTACCTAATCTTTCATCCTGTAAATCACCTCAACAGATGTTCGGCGCACTTACAAAATCATACTTCGCAGAAAAGATTGAGAAGGATCCGAAGGATATTTTCGTTGTCAGTGTTATGCCCTGTACTGCGAAGAAATTCGAGATAACCCGTGATCATCAAAGTGCCAACGGAGTACCGGATATTGATGTATCGATTACTACTAGAGAACTAGCCAGTATGATTAAGCGTGCAGGTATTATGTTCGACAAACTCGAAGACGAGAAGTTCGATGATGTTTTCGGCATAGCTTCAGGAGCCGGCCACATTTTCGGTGCTACCGGTGGTGTTATGGAAGCCGCACTTCGTACGGTTGTTGAGATAGTAACCGAACAGAAACCTGAGAGTTTGGAATTCACCGATGTTCGCGGTGTTGAAGCCATTAAGGAAGCGGAATATGATCTAAATGGCTTAGTGGTGAAGGTCGCTGTTACTTCCGGACTAGAGAATGCATACAAACTTCTCAATATGATCAAGAACGGAGAGAAGGAATATCACTTCGTAGAGATTATGGCATGCCCCGGTGGTTGCGTAAACGGTGGTGGACAACCGACACAGAGTGGTTTTGTTCGCAGCACCATTGACCTTCGTGCAGAACGTGCAAAGGCACTCTATAACGAGGATATCGGGATGGAACTACGTACCAGCCATGAGAATCCCACTATAAAGGAACTCTATGAGACCTATCTGGAAGAACCCGGCAGTCACAGAGCTCACGAACTGCTACATACTGAGTATATGACCAGAGAAATCTATAAGTAGCAGTCAGATAGCTATATCTACCCTACAATCCCGGTACATGCATTGTATCCGGGATTGTTTATTACAATCGTAAGCGGTAAATAGATAGGCACAACAATAACTTGCGTTTTCCTTAGTTTTTTACTAGTACTATCTAAGACCTCGATGAAATGTAGTATAACAAACGTGTGAATTATCATTTCGATTACTTTTACTTGGCTTGTAATAAATACTGCTCTCCTTCTGATTGGTATACCATGGAATTCTATTGGGATTATAAGGAGGCATTGTACTTACAATAAGCAAGTATTATTGTATCATTAACTAGTACTTACCCAACAAATTAGACTATAGGGCACCTCTTAATATTACTGATACTTCCACAGGATGAAGCATCTCAAAATATTTATACAAAGCAATAGTTAATTTGTGAGGTCAATACTATGAAACAAGCCTATTTCTTTGCTGAAGATGACAGATTGGAAATATTATCTAAGATGGGAGATCCTCTGGAAAGAGTTTCAAGTGTCATTAACTTTGAACTATTTTGTCATATATTGGATGAAGCCTTCAAATAGGAAAAATTATCAGAAGCAGGAAGACCTCATTGGGACTATGTGATGATGTTCTAGATACTGCTTATGCAAAAATGGTATTCCATTTCTGACGATAATACCGAATTCTTAATAAATGATAGGCCAAGCTTTCAAAGATTTTTAGGTTTATCTCTAGGAGATAAAGTACCTGATGTAAAGACAATATGGTTATTCCGAGAGAATCTGACAGAAAGTAATGCGATTAGCAAACTGTTTGATCTATTTGAAGTCTTGTTGGAAACCCAGGGAATCATACCACATAAGGGCAGACTCATTGATGTTACATTCGTTGATACAACCACCGATTAAAGACAAGAGGGATTTTTGATATTTCCATGCGAGTTAAGATAAAGACTATGTATGTGAGTTTGACCGGTATATAGCGAAACATCCGAAACGTTTCAATTACAACAAACTAATCGGTATCACCTTGTCATCTCCCTTGGCGGAAGCAAGGCTGTCATACAGGCAAACCACGCCTCCCGTGCCACGTTTGATGTTTTGGACTTTATCTAATATAGAGAATGCAGCCACATCTGACTTGTCAGGGTCGGCGTGTTTTTTTATTTCAATCGGGTAGAGAATACCACTGTCCTCTATCAACACATCTATTTCCACACCGTCACGATCACGATAGAAATATATGGGTAGATCCAGTATGCCGCGGTTGGAATAACTCTTTATAATCTCACTGATGACAAAGGTTTCAAAGAACGCTCCCGCCATCGCACCGTACTTCAAAACATCAGCGGTGTTCCACCGCGTCAGATACGCCGCAAACCCAGTATCGAGAAAATATACTTTAGGGGTTTTAATCGCTCTGTTGATGATGTTGTTGGAATACGGCTGAAGCAGATACACTATGTTTGAAGTGACCAACACAGAGAGCCAGCGGTCGGCAGTAGGCTGACTAATGCCAACTTCACGGGCAAGGGTTGCTACATTAAGAAGCGAACCGGTTTGCGCGGCGACAACGGCCATGAAATGTGTAAATTTCACTTCATCCGCTACCTGCACTAGATTGCGGACATCACGCTCAATATAGGTTCTCATATATGCGGCATAAAACATCTGCCAGTCAAAATCGGGATTGGCACACAATTCGGGGAAGCTACCCCGGTGGATGATATTCCATACCTCGTCGTAAGGGATTTTAGCAACATCCTTCACTCTTGCCGAAAAGTAACCTTCGGTCGGCAGAAACGGATCCCTGAAGGATACCCCATACCGCTCACGCAGAGAAATCCCCGGTAAATTGAGGATACCAATACGGCCTGCAAGGGATTCGCTTACATTCTTCATCATCTCAAAGGGCTGTGACCCCGATAGGAAGAACATTCCCTTTTTCTTTTCCCTATCAATGCTCATTTTGATTTCAGGAAAAAGCTGTGGAGCGTACTGTGCCTCGTCGATAAACACGGGCGGTGGATTATCCTTTAAAAAGGTTGCGCTTTGCTGTATTGCGTTGGTTCGCTGTAGCATATCATCCAACGTTACCGTACGAATGGGTAATCCTTCCTTGGCAATAATTTCTTCGAGAAGAGTGGTTTTACCTACCTGTCTCGTTCCAGTAACTAGCACCGCACCGAACATTTTAAATAGCTTGCGGACGACATCATCCGCATGACGTTTATACTGCATACAATAGTCTCCATTTCGGCTGATTTAATATCCAATATTAATATAGCCGAAATCCATGTAAAAAACAACACTGATTTTTAGAAAATGTTATATGAGTATGCACTTAACTCACACTAAGTGCATACCCATATAAGTAATTTCATAAGTATCTCCTCCTTTCAAGATATGACATGATCAAATCTGAACGAAAGGGATAACCGCGTACTGTTAATAGTATCGCTGAAGATAGTATTATAACAAGTAGGTTGCATTAAGAATATAACATTAATGGTAGCTACCCTGATATCGTAATTATTTTGAATAGAGTTTTATTCGATGATTACTAACACAAATCAACGACCTATTGGTCTATCTAGAAGAGATATCACGATAACTACGCGTTATCAGATAGTAAAGAAAGCACTTAGTAGCAGCTAAATGTGTACGTCTTCAGTATACGTATTAGGATATCATCATAAGTGCCATGGTTTGCTGTATCTCTCTTGGAAACCCTATCCTTTAGGAAAGAGCTTCTCAAAATCTATTTCATATTTTGCACCTTGGTTAAATAGTATTCCGCTTGAAAGCTGTATTTCTAATAGGCATGTATTTTCATCCTCTTCGTTGACATGTCCATTGTCATACCACTCGCTAAATGCGTCCCGTAGTTTTTTCATCATTTCAGTATTTTGATCATCTCTAACCCAACCGAGGTTTTCTCCGAGTCCGGTTGCGGTGAACCATTCTCCACAAACAGCTACCTTCGGATTCTCATTAATATGCCTTATTTTATTCGATAAGGTATATGTAACGACATAGAACGAACCGTTCTCATACAGTGCGTCCACTATACGTACGGACGGTGAGTCACCATCCAACGTAGCCAGCGAAATCAATGTATCGTGACCGAATCTCTCGTTCATTATTGTCAAAGCTATCTTGTCTTCTTCTCTCATTCCTTCTCCTTTGGTTATATCAGAAAAACCTCAACATTTATCAACTATTCCTGGTGGTTTATCATACCAATAGCGAATAATCAATAGCATCTAGTATCCTCTTATCTTTTATATATACCCTAGGAATTCTTCTACTGATTCCACAGCAGAGTTCATAACATATAGTTCCGGTAAGTCCGGCGAGGTTGGTTAACCCTATAGGTGAATCACCGCCAAATAGTGTGACTTCATCATCCTGTTTCACGTCAAGACCGGTAACATCAATCATGAGTTGATCCATACAGATAGTGCCGACAATCGGGACCAACGTCCCGTGTATATATGCTCTGGCTTTGTTACCAAGACCGCGAGGATAACCATCGGCATAACCTAGTGGCAGGGTTGCTATCTGCTTAACTGAATCGGTCGTATATCGGGCACCGTAACTGATACTGGTATCGATAGGCAGTTCCTTAACCTGAGATACCGCTGATTTGAGTGCCATAGCCGGTTTTAGGTTTATTTTGTGTGATACATTCTCCGAAGGAGGCAGACCGTAGATCATTATTCCTACCCTCACCAGGGTATGGTGCATCTCGGGATAGAACAATGTCGCTGCACTGTTACAGCAGTGTACCGATTTGAACCTGATGTCCTGTTGTGCAAGTCGAGAGATAAGCTGTGCGAACTGTGCATGCTGATGTTCGGTGTATTGTTTACCGAACGGGGTTAGTTCATCCGCAACCGCAAAATGGGTAAAAATACCCTCGATTTTAAGCCCCGGTAGTTCACAGGTTGCTTGTATCTGATTTGCTGCCGAAAGTATATCATTGGCTAGAAACCCAATTCGCGACATGCCGGTATCGACCTTGATATCGGCTTTTATTGTGGCACCGATAGCCTTAGCCTGCTCCGATAGCTGAGTCGCATACTCGAGATTCAGAATCGTCTGTGTGACATCCAGTCGTGTGAGTAAACCTGCTAACTCCGGAGGTGTGAATCCGAGAATCAGTATGGGTTTCTTCACTCCGGCTTTTCTCAGTACCTCCGCTTCGTTTATATTGGAGACACCGAAACTATCAACCCCTACCCTCTCGAGCAAAAGTGAAACTATCCCTGAACCATGTCCGTAGGCGTCAGCCTTTACACATGCCATAAGCTCTACATCACTGCCAATGAGTGAACGTATCTCTCGTATATTATGTTCGATATTGTCTAAGTCTATCTCAACCCAGCTTCTGTGAAGAAAACTCGCCATTTTCTATTCCTCTTGTTTCAGATTAAAGGTCATATATAGTTCCTGTAGCTGCTTGTCGGAAGGAACCGATGGTGCAGATGTCATAAGATCGGCAGCACTCTGAACCTTCGGGAATGCAATGACCTCACGGATACTCTTTTTCTTCAGCATTATCATTACCAATCGATCTAGCCCATAAGCGATTCCACCGTGAGGAGGTGCTCCATATCTATATGCTTCTATTAAGAATCCGAACTGTTCATTCATCTCCTCATCTGTGAAGGATAACATCGAAAACATTCTGCGTTGTAATTCAGGATTACTGATTCTGATTGAGCCTCCACCCAGCTCGGTACCGTTTACCACCATATCATATGCTTTGGCCCTGACCTGCAGGGGATGTGTTTCCAGTATGTCGAGATCTTCATCCATCGGAGCGGTAAAAGGATGATGGACCGCATAGTATCTTTCATCCTCGGTTGAATACTCAAACAGTGGGAACTGAGTTACCCACAACAGATCAAATCTTTCTGAATCTATTAAACCATATCGTCCGGCTAGTTCCAACCTCAAGGCCCCCAGCACGTTAAATACAACTTCATTATTTGTATCAGCAACAAGGAACAGTGTATCACCCAGGGAAATACCACATTCTTTCCGTATCTCTTCAAGCTCGGATTCCGACAGAAATTTCTCGAAACTACTCGAACTGCTACTCTCGAGATATCTGGAATATGCCAGTCCTTTTGCTCCATATGACTTTGCGAACTCAACCAAAGAATCTATATCTCTACGAGAAATCTTATCTGCCAGTCCCTTCGCATTGATGGCTCTTACACTTCCGCCACCCGCAATAGCTCCGGCAAATACTTCAAACGAGGTGTTTTTCAGTATCTGCGAGAGATCATGTAGTTTAAGGTCAAACCGGGTATCAGGTTTATCGGAACCATAGTTTGATATCGCTTCGGCATATGTCATCCGCATAAGCGGTAACTCAATATCATAGTTCAGTATCTCTTTGAATATTGTTTTGATGAACTCTTCATTGAGGTTGAGGATGTCTTCCACATCACAAAATGCCATCTCCACATCTATCTGTGAAAACTCGGGTTGTCTGTCTGCTCTAAGATCCTCATCTCTAAAGCATCTCACTATCTGGAAATATCTATCAATTCCACTCAGCATCAGTAGTTGCTTAAACAGCTGAGGGGATTGTGGAAGAGCAAAAACCTTACCTGGATGAACCCGAGAAGGTACTATATAGTCACGAGCACCTTCCGGAGTTGATCGCACCAGCATCGGAGTCTCTACCTCGATGAAATTATGCGCATCGAAAAAATCGCGTACTCTCTTTACGATGTTGTGACGTGCTACCAGCGCTTCGGTCAACGGTCTGCGTCGGATATCGAGATATCGATATCTGAGCGCCAGCTCATCTCGTACATTTGATTCATCTCGGATTTCGAACGGTGTCAGCTCACTGATACTGAGTATTCTCAGGTCAGTAACAAACAACTCGATGTGACCGGTGGGTATCTCATCGTTCTTGCTGCTTCGTTCATAAACAATCCCTTTGGCCATCACCGTAGATTCTGAAGAGAGGCTCTTAGCTTTGGCAAATACTTCAGCGTTGGTCGTATCGTTGAATGATAACTGCAGTATACCGGAATAGTCTCGCAGATCACAGAAAATGAGGTTACCTAGATCCCTTACACGAGCAACAAACCCCGCAACTGTCACCTCACTGCCTACCGTTTCATCCCTTACCTCTATGTTGTAGTGTGTTCTTCTGAGTTCGCCCATCATATCCATATATTATATCTCACATTCTAGATTATCGGTTGCCGCAATAATGCTTTTAAGACTCAGTTCCGATTCCTTTTCGGCTTTTGAAGACATATGTCGAAGTTTTGCTTTCGACTGTAATACCTCCCCTTCACCTATCACCATCAGCCATTCGGTGTTCTGTCGGTCGGCATACTTGAGCTGTGCTTTGAGACTTCGCTCATTTATGTCATAGAGTGCATATACTCCCGATTGCTGGAGCTGTCTGGTCAGTTTACGTACTATTGCTCTTGCCTCATCTCCGACATATGCAAAGAAAATCTTCGGGCCAGTTGGTAGAGGAATCTCTATCCCCTCATCCTTCATCACCATGAGGATTCTTTCTATCCCCATTCCAAATCCTATGCCACTACAGGGGCTGCCTCCCAAGAATTCGACTAGGCGGTCATATCTGCCTCCACCGCAAACCGTACCGGCTGCACCGGCAGAGTTATGAATGAGTTCAAACACCGTCTTGGAATAGTAATCCTGTCCACGTACAATCCGGGGATTCACTATATACTCAATACCGAGCTCATCGAGTTGAGTCTTTAGATTCTCAAAATGGCTACTGCAATTATCGCACAGGTAATCAGTAGTCTTTGGTGCACCTGCGACTATCTGCTGACAGATTTGGCTCTTGCAGTCTAGGATGCGAAGGGGGTTTCGTTCCAGACGATCTTTGCATGTCCCGCAGAGGTTTTCGATATGTGAAGAAAAATACTCGGTAAGTGCCTTGTGGTAGTCGACGCGACATTCGCTGCACCCTATACTGTTTATTTCGGTTCGTGTATTCTTTATGCCAAGTTCTGCTAATATTGTCAATCCCAAAAAGATTATCTCCGCGTCGGCATCTGCCGTAGCAGCACCGAACACCTCTACTCCGAGTTGGCTATGCTGGCGAAATCTGCCGGATTGCGGATTCTCGTATCTAAAGCAGGACATGATATAGTATGCTCTGACCGGAAGGGTTTCCTTGAGTACCCCGTGCTGGATGAAGGAACGTACGGTTCCTGCTGTTCCCTCGGGTCTTAAAGTAATAGATCTGCCACCCTTGTCTGTCATGGTGTACATCTCTTTATTCACGATGTCAGTTGTCTCGCCGACCCCTCTGATGAAGAGCTCGGTATGCTCAAAGACCGGTGTACGAACCTCTTTGAATCCGAAGCGTTCACAGATTTCTCTTACGGTCGCTTCGACATATTGAACGCGATAACTCTCGTTCGGTAGTATATCATATGTGCCTTTGGGACTTTGTACTGAAGACGCCATATATCTCTCCCGTTTTCGGTTTTTATGTTTCTTTTTTCTGTTAGTATATCACAGGGTCTTTGTTTTTACTGCTACTAAAACGAAAAATTATACCCCTTCCTTGGTGACTCTCAAGAAGGGGTTTGTCGGTTGTTTACCGTCTATACTCGAGTTTTAGGATTAACTATGTTTCTCCAATCGAGATCCCCTCGTTCTAATCCATGGACTAAAACCTCTGCGGTAGCTATGTTGGTTGCGATGGGGATGTTATGGACAACACACAGCCTGATGAGATTCATCTCATTGGCCTCGTATTCTTTAGATGAAATGGGATCCGGGAAGAATAACAGAACATCTATTTCATTACAGGCGATACGAGCACTAATCTGTTGATCTCCGCCAAGTGGACCGCTCAAAAACTTCTGGATTGATAGCCCGGTAGCTTCCTCTACCAGCTTTCCGGTCGTTCCGGTAGCACAGATATTATGGCGGGACAGTACACCGCTGTAAGCGATACAGAACTGAACCATCAACTCCTTCTTAGAATCGTGTGCTATTAATGCAATGTTCATTGTCTTTCCTTTCTATATATATATATCTCTAAACTTACCGAAC
>WRIP01000017.1 GCA_009782665.1 Oscillospiraceae bacterium | reverse complement strand
ACATCAATTCCTATGAGAAATGATAATATCGAAATTATCTCGTAGGTGTTACCGTACTCATTTGTGCCAATATTGTATAGTTCTCTTAGATTCTCCATAATTTTCACTCCGTTAGTTAGTAATTTAGTATGTAGTATTTATGTAGTGGTTGTCTAATTTCACACCTCCTTTGTAATATGAATACATCTTTTTACATGTGTAACGTTTGCTGCGGTCTTGCTACACATTTTACCATATTGGGTATCGTTACAGATGTAGATATTTAATATAAATAAGAAAATTTGACTACAATTCTAGTCGCCACAATGACTTGCTCCAAATATGTATATCACTCGAGTGCTATCTATAGTACTATGTAGCCTTTATTGTGAAAAACCGTGATGTAACAGTTTATATATGTACTGCAAATCTCGGGTTTTTCTATTCCTATAGGCAGGTTTTGTCATCTCATGCTGCTATTTACAGATTACTGTATAGCTGATAGAATCTACATGAGTAAAGAGATAATAGTGAAACAGATGAAGAATGTGAACTGTCGGAATCTGTTGAAAGAGTATATATATGATATATAAGGCGAACAACACAGAAAAAGAATCACCGGATGTTGAGGTCAAAACGGATGCAGTCGAAGTAGTTACTCACGAGACTGTACCCGACTCTTTGAAACCCTCCGGAGTAAATATGTTTATCCGTAGTAATGAGAAAAAACCATCTGTCTATGTAATCGAACCGTCAAAAAGAACCCAAAGAGGTCGTAGATTTGCAGTAATTGCGGTTGCTGTGTTACTTTTCATGCTTAGTGGTTTTATCTTCCAGTATGGTAATCTGGTGGTAGATTCATATACATCGACCTATTCCGGGGGAACGGTTGGCAAGAGCAGGAGAGTAAAGGGAAGTAACTCCTCGGTTGTTACCATCTCATCCGATAATCTGATCTCTATAAGTCTTGTGGCTTCTTCGGTTGAGAAGGACATGAATGTGCGAATTGTGGGTGAAGACTCGTATCCTATCCTAGGACAGGTGTTCCAGATAAAGATTACCTCACCTGAAGGTGAGGTGACTGTATTCACCGATAAGGATAAAACCGGACGATTCTATATCCAAAACTTAGAGAGTGGAGAGTATACGGTAGTCATGCTCCCGGTAGAAGGATATATTACCCCAGAAGCTATATCCGTCGAAGTGTTAGATAAGGTACAGTTTGTTGAGATAGTCAACATCGCCGAGAAGATAGTCCATCAAAAGGATGTAAACTCAGCTACTGAGGATCCTCAGTACAATAATGCGGGTAATGTCGATGCAGGCACTCCGAGTGTATCGGAACCAATGAAGGACACGGTAGAGTTTGTTGAGTCGAAGATAGTGGAGAACAAGAGTTCCAAGTTCTCGGCTCACGTAAATGAAGAAGGACGTTTGTTCACCAGAGAAGGCACCATCACCGATATTATTCCGGTCATTGTAAACGGTTATTTGACTGAAAACGGAGACTACAGTATGTACGAAACCCCAGAACCTGATCCGGAACCCGACCCCGATCCAGAACTGCCAGAAGATAGTGAAGGCGGAGACATTGACCTGTTTGAAAAGAATGAATCCGGTGAGTACATATATGATATAACCGAACATGTGGAGGTTAAGACAACCTACTACGGTTGGCAAGATATTGACGGAAAACGATACTACTTCGATAAGAATGGTAAGAAGGTTACCGGAAACCAAACGATACAGGGACGTAACTATAGTTTTAGCTCCGATGGGGTATTGACCGATTCGAGTTCCAAACGGTTAGGTATAGACGTATCAACCTGGCAGAACTACATCGATTGGAAAAAGGTTAAGGCTTCTGGAGTAGACTTTGTGATGATTCGTGCAGGGTTCAGAGGTTACGGCAGCGGGCCGCTTGTAGAGGATGATCTCTTCTACACAAACCTGAAGGGAGCCAAGGAAGCCGGTCTGCGTGTCGGTGTTTACTTCTTCTCACAAGCCATAAATGAAGTTGAAGGGGTCGAAGAGGCCTCGATGGTAGTGTCACTGTTGAGAAAGTACGGTATTTCACTCGATTATCCCATCGCCTTTGATTCGGAGTACTCCGGAGCAGCCGGTAACACCGGAAGAGCTGATAAGCTATCGAGAAATGAGCGGACTGCTATAGCAGTAGCGTTCTGTGAGACGGTACGTAGTGCTGGTTATTCTCCGATGGTTTATGCCAGCAAGAGTTGGTTTGAAACTAATCTGTCGACCGGATCCTTTGGAAACTACTATATTTGGCTGGCTCACTATACATCGGGTGGAGCGACAAGCAGCTATACCGGAAGATATGAAATGTGGCAGTATACATCGCAGGGAACAGTCAACGGTATAGCCGGTAATGTTGACATGAACTACGGTTATCTCGGATACTAACAACCTTTAGAGGTGTGATATGACTATCGTAAACACAGCCTGTATGATTATCATGGTGGTTGCATCAGCGATTTTCATGGGTGTACATCGAACCGGAACCTTTGAGATAGACAGAGATAAGAAGATACCCGAAGCAAAAGCGAGACAGGCAAATCGTGATTCTACACTCTTGTTTGTGATGAAGATAGTCGCCATTGTTATTGCGGGGATTTCTGCTATTCTGTTCTTCAACACCGAAAACATGGATGGTAATGCTCCAATAGTCAACAACTACACATATATTCACTGTATATTATTTGTTATCTTCATAGCGATATTGGTCATTGGTAACAAGGAGGCTAAATCGGTGGATAAAGTTCTGAGGGAGAGACAGACGAAAGCCGACGGATTCTTCCTTGATTAATCCGAGCATCGTCTTGGATTAGTTCATATATATCTTACAGGAGAAGATGACGTTGGTAAAGAAGAAACAAAGTATAATGCTTCTGACTAAAGAATTCAGCTTTTGGCTATGTTTTCTCATCTACTCTTCATGTTCTTTTTACCTATTCTACAACCAGGCAACTGCCGATTCGGGGTACCTGTCGGATATGCCGGCATATATTGATGGGGTACTCGGAACGAATCAAAGAGATCCCTATCCATATAGGTTGTTCTTTTGGGTGACAGGCGTATTAAATCGTTTTCTGCCGATTGGGTTAGCGGCTGCTTTTGCTACTCTGCTCTTTAATTCACTTACCGTCCTCATTCTCAGACACTTCACCGAGCGATATTTTTGTAACTCTGAGCATAACCAAGCAGTTTTTGAAACTGGGTTCAGAGCGAAACTCGGCGTCTTCATGCCGATAATAGTCACCTTTGCGGGACTAATGGCATCGATGGTTATCATACCCATAAACCGCATATATCGATTCTCAGGGCAATACTATATCGGTCAGGGTAGTGGTAACGTTTGGCACAATGCCACCTATCTTGCCACACGTCCGTTTGCAACATTAGCCTTCTTTCTCTTTATCGAGATAATGAAAGAGATTAGTACCGGACCGAAACCCAAGAAACTGATACTCTTTTCCGCTTCGATGTTTCTTACGGTTTTTGCCAAACCTACCTTTGCACTGGTGATGATACCGACCATCGGAATAGTGCTGTTAATATCACTAATTAAGGAACGATTCCGTAATTTTAAGCAGGTGTTTTTTATAGCTTTAACCCTTATACCCGCGGCACTAGACGGTCTTCGGCAATACTTTCCGGTTTTTGCCGGAAGTAATGAAGCGGGTATAGGTTTCGGCTTCGGTGACGTTTGGAGTGGATATACCAACAGTATATTGCTGTCGGTGATACTATGCTTCCTTTTTTCCATATATATCATTGCCTTCAACCTAAAGGGTGTAAAACACGATAACCCTATCGGTATCTCATTAGTCTTTACGGCAGTAGCGTTGTTTGAAGGTATATTCCTTTTTGAAAAAGGGCTAAGGATGCCAGATGGTAATTTCCTGCAGGGGTACCTGCATGCGATGTTTTTCCTCTTTATCATCTCGCTCATAGTATGGCTGAGCGAAAAAAGGACAAGACAGCATCAAACCGTCTATGACATTACAGCGTTGGTATTTTTTCTGATGCATATTGTATCGGGAATATGGTACTTCGCACATCTGCTGGCCGGCAACAGTTTTTATTAATTCAAACCGGGAGGAAATGTTTTTGAAGAAACAAAAGCATCCCAGAAAACCGCTGGGATGGTTGTATGGTTTTGCGGTTTTTACATTGGGTAATATCATTCGGATGTACTTCAGGATGAAGATAGACAGATCTGAGATCAAAGGGATGAAAGGACCGTTAATCGCAATCGCCAATCATCAGAGCAATACCGATTTCATCAAAACCGCACTTGCCATGTGGCCACTCAAGCTCAATTTCCTGGTGAGTTCATATTATTTGAATAGCGGACTACTGCGTTATTTGTTCAAGAAAGTCGGCGCCATCTCTAAGAAACAATTTGTTCCCGACACACCTGCAGTACTTGCGGCATATCGGGCTATTTTGAACAAGCAGAGTATCATAATTTTCCCTGAAGGACAGGTGGAATACTACGGAGCCGAGGTAGCAATCGACGAGAGTATCGCTAAACTCATAAAACGCTTTAGGGTACCGGTGGTCAATATACAGCTTCGGGGAGGGTTTTTAAGCAACGGGAAATGGAGTAAAAGAGCCTATCCAGCAAGGGTGGAGATAGGTTGCAGTGTACTGCTTAATACCGAACAGATAGCCGCCATGAGTGAAGATGAGATACTCACTGTCGTCAAAGAGGGTCTTACATATAATGAATATGACTGGCAGAGAGAAAAAATGATACCCTCTTCCAAGAAACGTCTCACCAAGGGTCTTGAGAATATACTCACCAGATGCCCTTCCTGTAATCATGAGTTTGCAATGACGTCTGATAAAGACACGCTCAGCTGTAGCTACTGCGGATATACCGTCAGACTGAATAGGTACGGGTTCTTTGAAGCGGTTGGATCCTACGACCTCATTTATGATAACACGGTTGATTGGTTTAGGATGCAGCAGCGAGAAATACAAAAAGAGATGCTGGTAGACACTCCTCCATATATTTCAGAATGTACCCTGAGGAGTACTAAACACAATCGATTGGGATATTTCTACCGAGGTCGGGGAGTATTAACACTAGATACCGATGGATTGTCGTATGATGGTACGAGAGACGGCGAACCATACTCCGAACTATTTTCAATCAAGACGCAGATAGCCGTCACCCACAGTGCCATTGTCTGGGGAATAGATTTTATCGGAGAGGATTGCAACTACGCATTTTGTCCGGATGATCCCCGAAAGATGATACGAATAGTGGAGATGTATTCCATCCTCAGGAAAAGTATGGAAAGAGATGAGTTGGAATAACTTAGGGAGGAAACATGAAGACGATTAAGCTTAAGGACGGAATAACCATTCCCAGATTGGGAATGGGGAGTTGGTTCATAGGAGATAACCCTAACACACGAAAAGATGAAATAGATGCGTTTAGATATGGAATCGAGCGGGGTATGACGCTCATCGATACTGCCGAGATGTACGGTGGAGGTCGCAGTGAGTCGCTCATAGGTGAAGCTATTGCACCGTTTGACCGAGAGTCGATATATCTCATCTCCAAGGTCCTTCCGAATAACGCTGGGAAAAGAAACATCAACGACAGCTGTGAACGGTCGCTGAAGCGATTGAATACCGACTACCTCGATTGTTACCTATTACATTGGCGCGGAGGGGTTCCGCTCGAGGAAACAATTGAAAGCATGGTACGGCTGGTTGACTCGGGAAAGATAAAAAGCTTTGGTGTGAGTAACTTTGACACCGACGATATGGAGGAACTGTTTACGATAGATAATGGAGAACTATCGGTCATGAATCAGGTACTCTATCATCTTGGTTCGCGTGGGGTAGAGTATTCCCTTCTACCTCTAATGAAGCAACATAATACTGCCATGATGGCATACTGTCCGTTAGCACAGGGAGGTTCTCTGAGGGCACGTCTACTTACCAGCGAGGCGGTGAGGTTTGTGGCACAACAAAAGAATGCAGATCCTTTTCAGATACTTTTAGCTTTTGCCATACGAGATGAAGCGGTCATCGCAATACCCAAAGCATCCTCTGTCGCACATGTGAAGAGCAATTTCGATGCGATGAATATTGAACTCACCAAACGGGATATTGAACTGTTGTCGGAGGATTTCATGCCGCCGGTCGATAAGATGCCACTGGATATGCAATAACAAAAACACCGACAGTTGAACTGTCAGTGTTTTAGCTTACTGTATAAGGTGATTATGCTTTAGAGTCAACACCTGCCATGTGAGCGACTAAATCCAGAACCTTATTGGAATAACCCCATTCGTTGTCGTACCAGGAGATGAGTTTCACAAAGGTGTCGGTCAATGCGATTCCGGCTTTTGCATCAAATATTGATGTGCGTTCGTCGCCTAGGAAGTCACTGGATACGACCTCATCTTCGGTATATCCGATAATTCCCTTGTATGCTCCCTCACTCGCTTCCTTTATGACCTTACAGATTTCTGCATAGGTTGCGGGTGTTTTCAAATTGACGGTGAGATCTACTACCGAAACGTCCAGAGTCGGTACACGGAAGGACATACCGGTGAGTTTACCGTTGAGTTCGGGGATTACAACACCGACTGCTTTTGCGGCTCCGGTGGAGCTGGGGATGATATTTCCTGAAGCTGCACGTCCGCCGCGCCAATCCTTATTGGAAGGGGAGTCAACCGTCTTTTGAGTACCGGTTGTTGCATGTACTGTAGTCATCAATCCGTCAGCGATACCGAATGTATCATTGAGTACTTTAGCTAGCGGTGCAAGACAGTTTGTGGTACAGCTTGCATTTGAGACAAAGGTCATATCTGGTGTGTAGGTATCAAGGTTAACACCACATACAAACATCGGAGTATCATCTTTTGAGGGACCGGTGTAGATGACCTTCTTGGCTCCACCATCGATATGACCTTGAGCCATCTCTTTAGTGTAGAAAATACCAGTCGCATCGATAACATAATCTGCTCCGACTTCACCCCAAGGGATATCTGAGGGGTTTCTCTCTGCGAAGAATTTTATGTCCTGTTTATTGACTGTGATGGCGTTATCTGAATAACCGACATCTCCGCCAAATCTTCCGTGTACAGTATCATACTGTAGCATATACGCACAATAGTCTGTTGTCATGAAGGGATCATTAATTGCAACCACCTGGATGATATCAGTCTTACCCATTGCGGCTCTAAAAACCAGTCTGCCGATTCTTCCGAATCCGTTAATTCCAACCTTAATCATTACAAAACCTCCAAAGTTTCATCTGAAGTAATTCTATCAAAACACATAAATAAATACAATATGCTTTTTGTTCATTCAACAGGTCCTTATGCATCTATTTATATACAGTTCTTTATCTGATACTCGTCAATATACTATAGCTTCACATATTATGTTTTTTCCACATTGTAACCTCATATTATTCCGGAATTTTACTATGAAACCAGCAGAGACTAGTTCATGCTTTACAGAACTACCCTTGATTTAGTTATCGGTAGTTCTCACCTCTGTCATTATTTCAAAATATTTGTTGGCATAAATATATGAGTTATAATAGGCTTCTTTTTCAACAAGTCGATCAAAGTAGTCTTTATCAGTATATGCAGTAAAAAACTCCTCCTTATACTCAACAACATCTTTCAGTAATATCATATTGTAATATTTTTCATCTATGTTACTTAATGCGTCAACGAGTTCATGTTGCAGCGAATGCTGACATTCGTGTAGTATGGTTGTAAGACAATCCTTCCCAGAATCCTTCTTTAGATGAACTCGGTCAATTGTAATTGTTTTGTCTTTTGTTTTATAGTGACCAAGATCACCGGGTTCCAATCTGTCTGTGATTAAGCTTGGAGATTCTAATAATCCAAGACGAGTAGATTCAATATTTACATATAGTTGTAGTATATCTAGCTTTTCATCCTCTTTTAGCTCTGACCAATAAGGCTCCATAATCTTTTCCATTTCGTCGTAGTGAACATCAATATAGTTCACTGTGGGATCCGATGCATAAATCTCAGGGGCTAGATTTGCTGATTTTTTCTGCCCGGTCCCATAAAATCTCATAAAATAGACCATGAGTATCATACACGCTGCAACAATGGAAGATAGTTGTCTTATCCTACGGTGGGTTATTATCCTTCTTCTCTTTAAGATGTGATTCCAATCGGTATCAAATGATGCTTTTCCTCTGTACATCACAAATATAAAAAGGGTGCAGATAACTATCCATAATGATATTAACAGTATCGATAATGTAGGTAGATAGTGTATCGCAATAATAGAAAGCGTTGTCCCTAAAGAGATAGCTGTGTTTTGATAGATACTCTCAATATTCCTGTCATACTTGATTGTGACGATCACACATAGTATCAAAAAGACAAAGTTTAGAGTTATCATTAACCAATAAGTAGAAACCCGATCCAAATATCTCTGCGTAAACGGAATTGGCATTCTATATGAGTAAGCACCCGAGAAACAATAACTGATAAAACCACAAAAGAGAAGGTTAGCTGATAGATAGACGCCTTTAGACATATTATTATTCATTGTTACCTCCGATTACAAGTCTCATGGATCCCCATTCATATAAGCGTAACAGATACCAAATATTTGAAGTGTGGGCCTGATATTTGCAATGACCTGTATATTTATCAAGATCATGTAACACAGATTGAGTAATTATCTCCTACTCTGCTATAAAAACCCCTACCAAAATAATCGATTACGGTCATGGTTAGATCATTTATTAGAACACCGCGCTTATACTATCTTACCATAGAACTTCGATTATAGGGTATTTGCGTCAAGTGCTCTGACGACTATGGCCATTCTTTACTCGTTGTTACCTCTTAATAATGTGCAGTATATGTCTGGTTTCAAGATCGGCAAGAATTTGTTCTTGAAATATATGACGCTTTTTTCCTCCTTCTTTTCAAGGAGCTTCATATGGTATATTGACTTAACAGAGAAAGAACAGAACATAGCGAGAGAGACTTTCGTTTGACTTATTAGTCAAACAGTCAAGTGCAAATATTAAGGTAGTGATTACGTTGGTATCAATGGAGCAGTATTTTTATCTCATTGAAATGCAGTTTTTCCTGTCAAAATATCTCTTTTGTTGTTTCGTTAAGTGTTACTAATGATAGTCTTCTACCGACCGGATGTATATCCCAATAGTCATATCCGTATTCTGCTACATAAGTTGAAGAATATTACTGGAAAACATATAATATAGGAAAGAGAGAACGTAATATATTTTGATGGAGGATATATAATGATTTTTGAAAAACCTGGGAAAAACCATACTGATGCAGTCGTCGAGATTGCTGTTAATGCAGCTAGAGAAAGAGGTATAGGGTATATTGTACTAGCCTCTCATACCGGATTTACCGCTAAGAAATTCATGGGGCTTGATGATATTAAGGTCATCTGTGTGTCGGGAGTTAACGGAGCACGTGAAAAAGGTGTAAATGCTATGTCGAAAGAGACAAGACAGGAACTCATTGACGGAGGGGTTGAGGTTGTGACTGCTACACATGTCTTAAGTGGCGTAGAACGCGGTATCAGTACCAAGACAGGTGGCATGTATCCGGCAGAGATAATGGCATTCACCCTACGCATGTTTAGTCAAGGCATCAAGGTATGTGTTGAAATCGCAATCATGGCGCTTGATGCTGATACGGTACCATACGGTAGCCCTGTAGTAGCTGTAGGTGGTACAGGAAACGGTGCAGATACCGTAGCCATAGTTACGCCATCTCATGCAGCTAGTGTTTTTGAAACTAAAGTTCATGAGATTCTCTGTAAGCCTTATTAATAGATAAAGCTGATAACTGTTTGTATGAGGAGAATAAGGCATGACATCAAAAGAGAGATTCAGGTCTGCGATGGAATACAGCGGGTATGATCGTCCACCCGCAAGGTATTACGCTTGCCCCGAGATAACGGCAGACTTACTCAAGAGATACAACCTGAAGGATGAGCTGGCATTAAGAGAAAAGTTAGGCTGTGACTTTCGTTTTGTCGATCCCCCATATATCGGTCCTCCGAGAAGGTTTTTTGATTACGGAGGATTAGCAGATGGGTTATGGGGTGAAAAATATGAGATGCTCGAGTTCGGAGACGGTGACGGTGAGTATCGTGAATCGGTATTACAGCCATATAAGGATATGACCTCGGTAGAAGAGATGAGCATATATCCACTGCCTTCAACCGATTGGTATGACTATACGACAATCAAACAACAGTGCGAAGAGTTCAGCGATTATGTCTTATGGGTTGGTGGTACCTCGGTTCCGGATTTCATCAACGGGATCTGTCGGGTTAGAGGGGTAGAACAAACCCTTATGGATATTGCCACCGAAGATCCTGTATTCATACGCCTGTTGGATATGTTTGAAGAATTCTTTTATGATAAAACTAAAAGAACCTTAGATGCCGGAGGCGGAAAGGTTGATGTGCTCAATATTGGGGATGACTTAGGAACCCAAAATGGTTTGCTTATCTCTCCAGGATCCTTCGACCGGTTGTTTGCTCCGAGACTGAAAAGATTTATTGACTTAGCTCATGCGTACGGTGCATACGCAATGATGCACTCCTGTGGCTCTGTATATGGTTTGATACCAAGACTTATTGATATCGGACTTGATATACTCGAGGTGGTTCAGATTGATGCAAAAGATATGGATATTGATAAGATGCATTCTGAATTCTATGAGAAAATTTGTTTCTGTGGCAGCATGAGTGTTCAGTCCACCCTACCATTCGGCAGTGTGGATGAGGTCATATATGAAGTAAACAAACGAAAAGAACTATTCAAAGATGGCGGAATGGTCATTGCTCCAACCCATCAGATACAGGTCGGTACTCCGCTTGAGAATATTGAAGCGATGTATCGTGCAATCGGTGGATTCATCGAATAACCAGTAGTATATTAAGAGTAGGATACTGCCGTCATATATGAGAGGTACTGCTTCTTTTATCATCCTCTCACCTATGCGCCCGTAGCTCAGTTGGATAGAGTGCCAGACTCCGACTCTGGAGGTCGTGCGTTCAAATCGCATCGGGCGTTCCATAATGAAACAGACCGTATTTAAGAACATTG
The DNA here is from genome assembly GCA_009782665.1 of Oscillospiraceae bacterium. Classification (GTDB taxonomy): domain Bacteria; phylum Bacillota; class Clostridia; order Oscillospirales; family Ruminococcaceae; genus WRIP01. The sequence continues at coordinate 3,676 of WRIP01000017.1, read as the reverse complement.
ATGATGTTATTTATACGGTCTGTTTATATGCAGTCGCTATAGGTTACTCATTTTCCTCGCATTCAACAATTTTATGATAGTCCTCAATATACTCCATCTCTATTATGCCGGTATTGCCTGAAGGGGTGTTGGTTATATATAAAGATAGAGAGGATTGATGCTCGGTGGGATTCTTGCTTTGATGTAACATCATATCGCAATCCATTATATGTGTAAGCATTTGACCTTGTTTTAGGTCGTTGGCTTGAGGAGCTTTACCGTATTCTACATAGTTGCACTGTAATCCTATTACTGTAATATATCGATATCCCCTCATGAGCAGCAGTATTTCGGTGATATCCGTAATACGTTGCTCATTATCGCTACTACTGCGTTTTACCGAGCTCAATTGGTCAATAATGACTACTTCGGCTTGTTGACGTACAATTTCGTTCTTGATCCACTCGGCACTCTTATTGCGTGCATCGATAATATAGAAACGGTCATTTCGCAAACGTTCAATATCATTGGCATAGCGTACCCGATTATCATTTGTATCCGATGATTTTTCTAATGCTGATGTCAAGAAGAATTCTGTTAAATATCCCGGAGAGTGTTCGGTTGTAACAAACAATACCTTCCGGTTTTTCGCTGCTATACCTACAGCAAGATTAATACCAAACACCGTCTTCATTTCATTGGAATTGCTGGTTATCAATACATGATGTCCTTTTGATATATGCACTATACTATCCAGTTGTTCATATCCTGTAGTAATGTTGAAATCTACCTGAGATGTATTGTCCAGCAGTTCTCTAATACTTGATATCGGCTTATTTAGCGGCAGTTTCATATAATCTGCATCTTCGATTATCGCTTGAGTCTGTCTATTGTTCTGCCTTGCACGAATGGATGAGATATCTTCATGTTGGGATGCAATTACAGTAATTCCACAGTAATCCTTTGCTTCTTTATTCATATATACCGACCAGATGATCTCAGCATCATCGTGAATGTCCTTACACAGTATCGCAACAGATTTTTCCAGTTCTTCGATATGTATGTTATCTGATACACGAAACTTGATAATTGCTTTCTTTGCTCCGCGAGTTACGCTATTCCCTAACGCACTTTGTTTTGCTCGTTTAGCTGCTTTGAGGTATTTATTCTTACCAGATCCCTTCCCCAATCCTATCCGTATATATCCCGTATCTTTGAGTTGGTCAATAAATGCCTGCTCTTCCAATCCGATATATGAATCTTTATTGAGTACAAACAGTTCGGCAAGTTCGCTCAGGTATTTATCAACTAATATGCTGCTATTTGTATAAAGGAGACTCTGATTGGAATCGTTGAGTATCATTAGCCTATCGCTTGGTACCACAATAAGGGCATCAATAGTAGCTTCGAGACGGTTGATGGCTTGCGTTGCTCTTGCTAGAGTAATATCATCTTCGAATTCGAAGGGTTGTATGATTATTCCTATTGATAGTAAGCAAAGAGAATCTGTAATATCAGAGATTACCGGTGCAATGTATGAGCCGATACTACTCATATCAGAAACTAATATTATGGTTTTTGCTCCTACTAAAGCTTTTTCGATCTGCTTGAGTAAATCCGATAATACGAAGTCATCAGATTGCTCAGTAAGCCCATTCAAAGCTAGACTGTTTACTATCGGTATCTTTATCTTTGCAGTTGTCTTCGTAAGCGTTTCACTATCTGCAACCGCAACCACCTCAACACTTTTCAATGAAGCGTTGGTTGCTTTTTGTAGTATACTGCATGAAAGACTTCCAACAACTACTATTTTCAATTCAGACAGATCATCATAGTTTACGATACTATCGCTTTTCATCTTTCCTAATCTCCCACCTTGGTATTCTTGTAAATTACCCTATCTAAAGCAAAAACATCTCATATTCCCCTATGAATATACATATATTATTCAACGCATGTCTAGAGCTTCGTATATTCTAGCACAATAGATTCGCTAAGAGATATACTCAAAAATACCAAATATACTAAGCGTTACGCTTCCATTTTTATCATATGTACCTATTGACTTGTTTCATACAAACAACTGTTTGCTACAAGATTGGAGCAATTCATTGACTTAGTTCAAGAATATGGGGTATTAGCAAAGGTGCATTCCTGCGGCTCGGTTTGTGGTTGATACTATGACTTGATATGCTCGAAACGGTTCAGGTTGATATGAAAGATTATGAGGGTATTGTTACTTCCCCTCTCCTATGAATCACTAGCACAGGTGGATTAAGAGCTAGACTCCGACTCTTGCGGTTGGGCATACCATAATGTAACAGACCATACAAAAACAATTACAGTGTTTTATATGGTCTGTTTAGATAGAGGCGTAAAACATTTCTACTGAGTGATAGATAACGATATGTTCTCAAGGGAAATCTACGAATGGAGCTGGGTATACGATAGTAATGATATTGAAGACTTAGTTTTCACAAGTGAATAACCTCTCGTTTCCTAATACTTTCCGCTTCGTCCAGAGGATCCTCCGCTTCCTCCGCTGCTGGCACCGCTACTCGAGCTCCCACCGGAAGAAGATGAATCAGATTCTATTCTTGTTCGGGTTACCGTCCTATAGGTGAACTGATCACTTTGGTTGGTCAGGACAAATCCTCCTTGCGGGATGTAATTGCCGGCAGTTTTTGCCAGCTTTGCGGTTTTCATCTTCCCTCTCCATACTTCACAGAGAATCAATGAAAAGATGAATGCAATGATTGCAGTAATTATAAGGGTTTTTGAAATTGTCTTGGGATTGGTGCTTTTCGAGAAAGGGTTCCCTTTCTCTGCCATCGTGAAGTATACTTCGGATCGATCTAGATATACACTAAATGCAGCATAGTAATTGTTATTACCCAACTCATTTAGAATATAGCTGTCAAGTATATCGTCAATGCCATACAGCGTGAACGCTGTCAGTGCCCAGTCTCCCCATACCCGGAAATCGTAGTCTCTATCCGAGGTTGAAAGGGTGATTAAGACACAATCCTTACCCTCACCATATCCGAAATCATACTGTTGATATACATCATAAGCAAAATACTCAATAACCGTATGTCCATATTCTTGTATGTCGGGTACGGTAACAATACGTAGATCACATTTGTATGTTTCTGAGAGTTCCTTGCACCGTGTTTCTAGTCTATTTCGTTCTGATTCGGATAACAGACCGGAACTATCCATGACATAAGCCTTATCGATACCTAAATCTACATCCTCGGCTCCAACCGAAAAAGGAAGCACAAAGGACATTAATAAAAGTATAATCAAGGTTGCAGATACTATCCTTTTCATTCCACATCCTCCTCTAGTACATAATGGCAAGTATGACGGCTACCGCAGCTACTATAGAAGCCGTGATACCCATCAACCAGCGCCAATATAACCCTCGGTTGACCGGTAGATCACCGACTAACTTTCCGGTCTGACCGTTCATTGCAAACAGATAGCTATTATCTCTCCATTTTGTGGCTAGCATCCAGACCGGCATAAGAGCATACTTGACACTGCTGTCCAACATCCTTATGTCGGAGTACTCTAGAGTGACAGAGCTATAACCGATAACACTACTACGCATAACATCTTCAGTACTCTGTTTGATTCGCTCGTTGGCACGAATGCTGCAGAACTGAGCATCCTCGTCATATTTATCTGCTAA
>WRIP01000016.1 GCA_009782665.1 Oscillospiraceae bacterium | reverse complement strand
TTCTTTCCGTCAACCTTAAGACCTAGCGCCTTGCATTGAGCCTCAATCACCGGATCTAGCTCTTCAGCGACAACGATTCTGTCATACTCTTTTGCGAATGCCTTTATCATCTCTTGAGGTAGTGGATTAACCATCCGAAGATGTAGTATCGCTGACTGTTCGCTAGCATGTAATTCTTTTACATAGAGTCGGGTGATTCCACTCGCGATAAACCCGATATCGCTGCCCTGCTCTATGTAGTTGAGGCCGCTATTTTCGGAATACTCCTTTATGTTAGCAAGACGTGTTTCTAAACTGATTCTTCGATTCTTTGCATTTGCCGGGACCATAACATACTTAGCGGCATCCTTAGTGTAGTCGAAGACTCTCGGTTGTAGCGGTTGGTTTATGGTGACCGGAGATCGGGTATGAGCCACCCGAGTAGTGACACGGATTATGACCGGTAGATCAAACTCTTCAGATATCTCAAATGCTTTGACTGTAAGAAACTTACACTCTTCCGAATCACTCGCTTCCAGCACTGGGATCTTCGCAGCCAGTGCCACCGTACGTGTATCCTGTTCATTCTGTGAAGAGTGCATACCAGGATCGTCAGCAACCGCAATGACTAACCCTCCATTAACCCCGGTATATACTGCGGTAAAGAGAGGATCGGCAGCGACATTAAGTCCGACATGTTTCATGCTACAGAAAGCTCTAGCACCTGCAATCGAAGCGCCGATGGCAGCCTCGAGCGCTACCTTTTCATTGGGAGCCCACTCGGCATATATTTCATCGTACCCTGCGGCAGCTTCCGTTATTTCGGTACTGGGCGTACCGGGGTAACTGAAGACCAATCGACATCCCGCTTCATATATTCCTCTTGCTATTGCTTCGTTTCCGAGCATTAACTTCGTCATCTTTCCCTCTTTATGTGTTATCTCGCTCTTCTGAGCGATTCATAGATTAATTGATTTATCCCTTCACGGTCCACTGAAACTGCAACGGAAGCGTTAGACTCTTTTTGCAATAGCTTCAATCTATCTATCATCAGTGCCCCTTTGGTGTAGTACCCTGTTAGATCGACCTCGACATAGCAAGGGGTGGTTTCCACTAACTTCGGATTAAGAACCCATGCCATCGGGACAACATCATGGAGCGGACTTCCTTCTCTACCTAAAAGATTCTCGTAATGATCTGCGTAATGCCGTACGACCTCACCTAAGAACCTTGCGGTTCGATTGGATGCGAGTCGGAATCTTTCTCTGTCCTCGAAGGTCGAATATGCTTTATCGCCAGTGTCAAGTGGGCAGATGGTGAGCTTTACTCCGCTCTGTATCACTACCTGAGCGGCTTCGGGATCAGCAAAGATATTCGCTTCGACTGTTGGCAGTATATTTCCTCTCTCGATGGCTCCTCCCGAGATTACAATTGTAGCGATTTTATCCTTCAGTTCGGGATGAGCGAGCAACAGTAGAGCAATATTGGTCAATGGTGCGGTGTTGACTATGATGACCTCACCCCTTGAATCTGCCAGTATCTTTGCCATGTATTCAGTAGCAGAAATCTCCACTGGTTTCAGCGTTGCATAGGGTAACAGTCCTGCCCTATTGCCCAAGCCGTCATCACCGTGTGCCGCACTTCCTCTGAACTCTACCCGTGTGTTAGCAAAGAGTGGTTCGGATTTTCCGATGACAACCGGCGTGTTTTTGCCCATAAGCTGAACAATGCGAAGGGTGTTTTCGGTTGTAGTCTCAAGAGATCGATTTCCGTAAGATGTGACGATAGCAGAAAGGTCAATGCTTTCTGCCATGGTTGCTAGCATGATGGTATAGGCATCATCAATACCGGTATCAAGATTGAGAATGAGTTCGGTTTTTATCATCACTTAACTCCTTCATCGGTATTACGGTTCTGCTCCGAATAAAAATCAAAGGAACCGAAAAACATGTCGGAAAGGAGATTGCGGTCGATATTTCGCGCCAAGAACACGTTTGATACTTGGTTCAATCTACCGTACCAATCTACGATAGTTTGACCATAGTTGACTTCGCTTTGTGTCTCACAGGTGACGTAGTATTGCTTGTAGTCTGTAATGTCACTGTTAATTGCCACCGCTGCAGCAATCAGATCACAATAAATATTCTTATCCTTCAAGATAGGTTCAAGAGCAGGATTTGTTTCAATTTCTTCTCTTTGATATTTTCTTTGATATTTTCTCAGTTCTTCATATACCGGACCGAGTTTAGATTTGAGGATGAGCATCCGATCGCATTCGCTGTCGGTCAGATATCCACCCATACAGCATTCCAGGTCCACCAGTACCAGATTCGGGAATCCAGCTGAAAACACTACGGATGCCGCATGGGGGTCTTGCCGGATATTGTTCATGGCACTAATCGTAGTTTTACCCGAACTAACTGTTCCACCCATTACGACTATTTTCTTTATCATGTCCTTAAGTGACGGATACTTGAGAAGAGCAATTGCGATGTTGGTGAGAGGTCCTAGCGTCAGCAGTTCGAGTTCACCCTCACATTCTATTGCAGTATTATATATGAGTTCCCATGCCCATCTGTCATGCAGATTTTGTTTGGGTTGAGGATATCGTATATCTGCTAGACCATTTTTCCCATTTCTTGCTACATCAACCGGTATTGACCTGATTATTGGTCCTTGTGCACCTACTGCAACCTTACAGTCTATGTCATAGAGATCTGCCAAAAAAAGAGCGTTTCTTGAAGTATTGTTCAATGAACTGTTCCCGTATACCGAGGTAATCGCACGTATGTCAAAAACGCCAGATGCTTGAACTAGCATGATAGCTAAAGCATCATCAATACCAGGATCTGTGTCAATTATGAGGTTACGTTGTTTCAACAATTTCTTTCCTTTTCTGGTTGCTTTTATTAATGTTCTAGCAGTGTCAATATTATCACAACTGAGCTAAACACGCAATTTGATTCGCATAGCAGATATATGTGTTATGAATGAACGAAGTGAGGAGATTATTCTAATGAATTTAGATAAATGATGGATTATACCGCTTCATTGAATATATGTGCATACCCAGTTTACTCTTGAGTGGTATTTGATATGTGAACGTTTCTAAGTTGACAACCATATATCCTTCATATACTCTTGAAGCAGCACTCAAATTGAAGTTAAGAGGAAATATGTTTGGATATATACTACCTAGAAAACCTGAGCTACTAGTAAAGGAATATGAACAATATACTACCGTATATTGTTCGCTTTGTCGCAGTCTTCAGAAGAATTACGGTTCAGTTTCAAAAGCATTTCTCAACTACGATTTTGTCTTTTTAGCATTGATTGGTTTATCAGGGCAAACCCAAGAGAAAGATGCATACATCAGAGGGTGCAGTGTCAACCGTCTAAAGAGAGTATCCTACTTTGACAGTGAGATATTACAGTACTCAGCGGCCTGTCTAGTAATTGCATCCTACTATGCATTGACAGATAATATGCATGATGAAGGATTTATACGAAGAATCACTTCATATGTTGTACGTATCGCATTATCCCTTTCATTCCGAAAAGCCTGTAGGAATTATCCAAAGGTTGCTTTACAGGTGAAAGAATCAGTACATCAGCAAGCAATAATTGAAGACGCGAAGGAAAGCAGTCTCGATAGAGCAGCCGATCCTTCCGCAACTGCCCTGTCATTTATGCTGAGCCGTTTCGGTAATGAAGATAATGAGAGTGTATTTGCACGCCTCGGATATCTGTTAGGAAGATTCTCTTACCTTGCAGATGTTGGCGATGATCTAGTGGAAGACATAAGGAAGAAGCGATATAATCCAGTTTTAATCAAGTATGAGTTAGACGCTGTCGATGATAAACGTATACCGAAGATAATTGAAGAGATACGAGAAGAATTACTGCTGACGCGGAGTGAACTTGCTGTTAGCTACAGTCAGCTACAGATACATTCATATGAGGGGATATTGAAAAATATTATCTACCTTGGCCTAGTTGATACCGCAGACCGATTAACTTTAGAGAAAAAGAAAAATCGAAATATACGAGTATTTAATGCCGACTTCAGGAAAGGGATATGAAAACATATGGATAACGCCTATCGTATCTTAGGTGTAAACCTAAACGCTACCGATGAACAGATTAAGCAAGCATACAGTGAGCTTTCCGAACGATACCGTTCGGATGCTCAGGCTATACACGAGCTGAATAACGCATACGACAGCGTGATGTCTGAACGTCGCTTGAATCGAGGTACTACCGAATCATCTGCTAACGGAGGATACCCCTATTTTACCAGCATTCGTCATCTCATCAATGCTAATCGAATCGAAGAAGCTGAAGTCGAACTACAGAGAGTACCTGTACAAGGTCGAATTGCCGAATGGCATTTCCTTATGGGAACCGTCATGTCCCGTAAAGGTTGGCTGAGTGAAGCGACTAGATACTACTCCAATGCGGCTTCGATGGAACCGGGCAATACCGAATATCAACAAGCGTATAGTAGTGTTGTCTACGGCAGACAGGGACAAGCACCGGGGAATCCATACACACCCTATCGGACATCAAACAATAATGATTGGTTGACTGCCTGCATTGTGTGTAACTGCCTATCGATGTTCTGTGATTGTTGTGGACCTAGAAACCGCTGCTGCTGAGCACCGTTTACACGGTAGTATCATGATTTTTTACTGAATACTTTGACCTTCACGGAAAGGAAAAGACTGTACAAACGTATGAAGAATAGGGGATATCGTACTGCACTGGGTGGATTACTCTCTGCTTTTTCGGTAGTAGTTATGTTGTTTGGGTCGATACTACCGTTTGCTACCTATGTGGTTCCGGTTGTGTCCTCTGTTACAGTTGTATATTTTTGCATCGAATACAGTAAAAAACATGCCCTTATGGTGTATATCGTTATATCAGTACTCTCTATCTTCTTTGTACCAGATATTGAGATTGCTTTCCTTTTTGCTTTTATCTTTGGACCCTATCCGATTTTGAAGTCTGTTTTTGAACAGCTAAAGAGCAGGTATATCTGTCTGGTTTTGAAACTGGTTTCCTTCAATCTTGAAGTACTCCTTACGTATTATCTATTACTGAAGCTCTTTGCTTCATCTGCATTAGTCACGGAGTTTATAGGATACAGTTCATTGATGTTGGTGTTCTTCATGGTTTCTGGTAACGTCACCTTCATGCTCTATGATATTACTTTGACCAGAATTATTTCCATATATATACAACGAATAGGACCGAAATTATCCGGAAAGAGATGATAATGGAATTACTGACAAAACGCTTGAGACTGAGATCTTTAGAAAAGAAAGATTATACGGCAGTTCACAGTTATTCTAGTGACCCTGAGAATGTGAAATACATGACGTTTGGTCCTAATTCTCCTAAGGATACCAGGCGATTCATCAAAGGGTCGATCGAAGAAAGCAAAGATATTCCAAGAACTAAATATGACTTTGTTATCGAAAAACTCGATACCTGGAAGGTTATCGGAGCCTGCAGCATATATATTCGGGACGACGTACACGCTGAAATCGGTTGGATACTGAACAAAAACTATTGGAATATGAACTATACAACCGAAGCCGCTCGAGCGTTAATACATTTTGGGTTCTCAGTACTAAAACTACACCGAATCTTTGCTCGGTGTAACAGTGAGAATATCGGTTCATGGAGGGTGATGGAAAAATGTGCTATGCAAAAAGAAGCCTGCTTCAGACAGGTTCGAAAGCTTAGAAGCGAACAGCATGACCCTAACAGCAGATGGTATGATGAATATCAATATTCAATACTCGCAGAGGAGTATACTGGAACGAATGAGAGGTGACTGCATAAGGGAAACTCATATATCAACATACTACTCAGTTTTTATGGGATTTTTTATGACTACGATCACACAATCTATGGTAAAGCGAATATTCAAAGAGAAAGAAGACGGCGTCTTTGCCTGTTGTTCAAACACTCAGTGCAATGAGATATATTGAAGGTGATGTGTTTCCTAAAGCTATTAATTCAAGTGACCCTAGTAAACATGCTAATCTTATTATTGATGAGTTCAAACTCGATGTGCCTGACATTATTTCTTTATAATGAGTAAACATATTGAGAGATGTGGATAATCAAGTTCAAGTTTTTCACAATCACTATAGCAATTTTGTATTTATTAGGTTACTGCACTCACAAAAGTAAAGGCAATAAAAAATAACCGTATGTCCTGAAAACAGTGCTTATTTTGTAAGCTTTTTCGAGCGGCCGGAGCCACCAAGCAGACGCCGACAGACGGTTTAGAGGATGGGGTAGCAACGCTCTATCCAGCGGGTTTGGGCAGTGCTCTACGAGCAGATATATAGAATATAAATACAGGAGCGGTCTTTGGCGGTTTTGGGAAACCCGCGTGCTGATTGCCTTAATGACGGTTTGCGTAAAATCCTACATTCGTGCTCCGCTGTGAAAGGAAGCTCGCTGTTCGGCTACGATTTCATCAAGTTCGTCGAGGACACCTTCGTCTCCGGTAAGGTGGAAAGGTTCATATCCTATTTCGAGAAAATACAGAATACGATACTGCTTATCCATCTCGACGAACTGCAAAGGAGTCAGGTTATGCCGCCTCATATATTTTCTCGCAATGCCAATTTGAAAATATGCAATTTCATTAAATCTTTTATTTTCCATTACTAAACCTCCATCCAACTTTCCCAATCGCCGGACAATTCCGCATTAAGCATATCTTCCACATAAGGTGCAGCTTCAAGATAAAGATATGATTTGGGATTTGCCAGTAGTTCGTAAGTTTTAGTTGTCATGAATAAGCGTATGGCATCGGTCAAGGAGATTTTTTGTTTTTCGGCGTAACTATCAATAACTTGCGCCGCTATGGATTCTATGCAAACTTCTACAACATTATCATTTATTTCATTCATCGAAATATCCTCCTTTCGGTGATACGAAGTAAGTCAGCGGCGCGTTGTGTTCCGAAGAAAAACTGCCCCGGTAAATTGTCCGGTTCGATAAGCGCAATCAATGCGTCGATAGCTCTGTCCGACATAACCTGTCCTTTTGTCAATGGCATGACGGTTTGAATAGCCGCGCGTGTATTATCGTTCGCCGTTGGTCCTATTACAATATCATATTCATGTACTTGGATTTTGCTTTTGCTCTCACGGTTGAGTACTACAAACCGCATCCATTCTCTGTCAGCGGTGGCAAATTCTTTAACACTAACTGTTGATAAATTATCAAGCTCAAGCTCGAATGTGTACAGCAAAGGCGTAACGTTCTCTTTTACTCCACGCAATGCTAGACGTTCTTCCTCGATAAACTTATTACGTGTCGCAAGCCTCTCGGCGTGACGAATATCTCGCGACGTGTAAAACCCTCGACCGAAGTCCTTATTACCCTTTCCTTTTGTCACGTCGATTTTTTCAAACTCGTAAATCGTACCGTGATATAGTATGATGGTATTTGCCATTATTAATTCCTCCTACCATTTGTGTTTCTTGATAAATACTATCTACTTTTCAAGTCATCCTTTACAATTTATGGCGATTCAAACAATAACCTATTACCGTACCGCAAAACACACCTATACTGTGCAAGACATTAAAATATCTTGAACACTTTGTTCTCTTCTTTTTGTTAACTGACAAATACCAAAAACTCTCGACGACAAAAATGATAAAACCAAAGCAGAATGTATAAGATTACAAAGCACTATAATGAAATACAAAGCGATATTTCAATAAACTGATATCAACAGAGATATAGAACATAGCATTCTCGCATAATCCCTTACAGTTAATCCCACTACAATGAAGTAGACAGATCATGAATTACTTATGTCCAACAGGTGATAAACCTCAAACATTGATACTAATTTATCTCTATGTTTATCAATATATCCTGTCGATATTATCTCACAAACCTCCCTTGATTTCCATCGAGTTACGAGGTTTTTCTATTGATAGTTGAAGCATTCGCAACATACAGAAAGCAACATGAAGAAAATTATGACAAAACGTTGACAATGCTATATCTAGTTGTTAATATTATCACAAACGCTACATTAAGTGTTTAAGAGCCATCTACGGTTGATATCGCAGATGGTATAGGAGAGAAGATAATGATCTGCCCGTTTTGCGGACATAACGATTCAAAGGTACTCGAAACAAGAGATAGTGAGGATAGTAGTGTTATACGTCGCAGACGCGAATGTATCTCCTGCTCGCAACGTTTTACCACCTTTGAACGAATTGAAGAAGTATACATGTGGGTAATAAAGAAGGACGGAACGCGTGAGCGTTTCGACTCGAGGAAGATACTCGGAGGTATGTTACGCGCATGTGAAAAGAGACCTGTCTCGATTGAACTGTTGGAACAGACCGCAGAAGATATTGAGCGGGAGTTTTCTCAAACTTCAGGTACCAGAGAGTTCTCTACCCTGTTGGTCGGAGAAAAGGTCATGGAACGCTTGAAGGATATTGATCAGGTGGCGTATGTCAGATTTGCCAGTGTCTACAGAGAATTCAAGGATATCAGTACCTTTTTAAACGAAATACAGCAACTGCTGACCAGAGAGCAACTACCCAAAGGGTAAAAGAACAAAGGTAGGTATAACAGAACTAAAGAGATGAGATATGATGGCGGGGGATTGACTTAAATGCTTACACAGATACGAAAAAGAGATGACAGGATAGTTCCTTTTAACGAGACTAAGATTACCGATGCCATATTTAAAGCTGCACAATCTATCGGTGGTGAAGATCGTCAGACAGCTATGGAGGTCACCCTCGAGGTCATAAGATCCTTACACGATACTCCTGCAGACTATATCCTGTCGGTGGAAGATATACAGGATGCTGTGGAAAAAGCATTGATTGAACGTGGACATGCACGAACTGCCAAAGCATACATTCTCTATCGAGAAAGACGTTCTATGGTACGGGAAGGTCGCACCGAGCTTATGAATGCAGTGGCTGAGATCCTGAAAGAAACCAATCGTGATAATGCCAATGTCGGCAACTCCCCTTCCGCCAAGGTACTGCAGATTTCCGAAGCAGCTTCGAAAAACTACTACCTCAAACGTGTACTTGCCGCTGAAGAATCCGAAGCACATATTGACGGTGATATGTACATTCACGATCTCTCCTGGTATGGCAAGACCTTCACCTGTCTACAGATCCCACTCGATAAGCTACTCCGAGAAGGATTCAACAACGGACATGGATATATCCGTCCTCCAAAAGGGATAAAAACAGCAGCCGCACTGGCAGCTATCATACTTCAGAGTAACCAAAACGACATGCACGGTGGTCAATCCTTCGGCTACTTCGATCGTGATATGGGGCATTATGTAGAGTTAGAGCTGCTGCGACAGATAGACATACTTAAGGAAGACTTCGAAGCAGCCGGAGTAACGGTGCCGGAAGAAAAGATTATTGAGGTTGCGAAAAAGCGAACTGAAGATGAAACCTATCAAGCGATGGAAGGGTTCATATATAACCTGAATACCATGCACAGTCGTGCCGGTGCACAGGTGCCCTTCTCGAGCATAAACTTCGGTACCGATATCTCCTGGAGCGGTAGGATGATAACCGAAAAATTCCTACTAGCTTATGAGAAAGGTCTGGGACGTGGTGAAACCCCACTCTTCCCCAATGTCTGTTTCAAGGTGAAGGATGAAGTAAACTATGAACCTGAAGATCCTAACTATGACCTATTTCAACTGAGTATGCGTGTAGCGTGTTCAAGATTGTTTCCCAACTTTTCATTCCAAGACTCCACCTTCAATGCACCATTTCGCGATGAAGAGGTCGCTTACATGGGTTGCAGAACCCGTGTCATAAGCGATGTAAACGGAATGAGTGTCACCAACGGAAGAGGCAACCTTTCTTTCTCAACAATAAATCTGCCTCGTTTGGCTATCCGAGCTGAGAAAAACCTGAGTGTATTCTGGAAATACCTAGATGAAGCGGTCGATTTAGTTATCAAACAGCTCTTAAATCGGTATGAAGTACAAAAAAACCTCAAGATGAAAGATTTTCCGTTCTTAATGGGACAACACCTCTATGTCGATTGCGAAGATCTTAAACCAAACGACTCGGTGGAGAAAGCTATCCGTCACGGTTCGCTCAGTATTGGGTTTATTGGACTGGCAGAGTGTCTGAAGACCTTGGTCGGTACCCATCACGGAGAATCAGATAGTGCACAGGCACTAGGTCTTTCCATCATCAGTCATCTGAGGGTACGTTGTGATATGGCAACTAACGATCACAATCTGAACTTTACCCTGCTAGCTACACCGGCTGAACAACTATCCGGGAAATTCACTAAACTCGACAAAGATAAGTATGGCCTTATACCTGGAGTTACCGATAAGGATTGGTACACCAACTCATTCCATGTCCCGGTAGAGTATGAGATTGATGCATTCAAAAAGATAGCACTTGAGGGTCCCTACCACAAGTACTGTAATGCCGGTCATATTTCATATATCGAACTGCCTTCAGCACCTAAAGGCAACCTGGAAGCGTTTGAAGCTATTGTACGTGCGATGTATGACAACGACATGGGATATGCTGCGGTGAACTTCCCGGTGGATATCTGCAAAGGATGCGGATTGAACGGAGTTATTGAAGATGATACCTGCCCTAAATGCGGGGATGATCATATCAGTCGGGTGAGGCGGATTACCGGATATCTCTCGACACTAGATAACTTCAATGATAGTAAACTAGCAGAAGCGAAAGCACGTAAGACCCATATGAAGATTCCGGTTAAGTCACCTGAAAAGAACTAAGATATGCACACGACATTGATGGGAATTATCAGGAGGTATCGTTCGTTGTGCAGATAGCAGGGATATTACATGAAAGTATCGTAGATGGCCCAGGAGTGAGGTTTGTTGTCTTCGCCCAGGGCTGTCCTCATCATTGCAAGGGGTGTCACAACCAATCCACTTGGGATCCTAATGACGGGTACGAGATGTCGGTTAGAGCAATTATTAAGGAAGTACGAAAAGCACCTGACTCGGTGAAAGGGGTTACCCTGTCAGGTGGAGAGCCATTCAGCCAAGCCGGTGAGATGACTATTCTAGCTAATCGTATTCATTCACTCGGGTTATCGGTGGTTACATATACCGGGTATCTCTATGAGGATCTAATGGAGATGTCGAAAACCGATTCAGATGTTTTGGGGTTATTGGAGGAAACCGATATTCTAGTTGACGGTCCCTTTGTCGAAAACCTTAAGGATATTAGTCTCAGATTCTGTGGTTCGTCAAACCAACGAGTAATTGACATGAAAACTACTAACATGACCGGTGTTGTATCTATATACTCTGTGCGTTAGAAAATCATTACTGGCAAGCTGTTGCGAAGATAAGACCTAATATTGGTGTTGCACTATAATGTCAATAGTTCATTTTGAAAGGTATAAATGAGTTCAGAGGTTTATACGAACTTAGGATTTTCTAAAACCTGTTTTTTACAAGGGGTACACTGTATGGATAAATCCCAAAAGAGAGCTATTTGCTCTTTTTTTTGTTAGAATCGACCGAATATTTTGTACAAGACAGATCTTTATACGTTGCTGTTCGCATGAGATAGAGTATGATGAAATATCGATGGTTTCATTAGCAGGAAATCGTTAAAGTAGCATTTTTTACACGAAGCCCTATGTATTAGGATAGTTGTCGCATATAATTAGGGCTTCCTAAATGGCTCATAAAATCCCAAAAATCACAAAAAAAAGTGTAAAGACTCACTAAATAAAACGAGTGAATAAAGGTCATAATCGTATTTTAAGTAGCTTTGTAAAATAGGCGCAAAAAGAAGACGCAGTTTGCGCTCCATATTTGCAACGAAGAAACTCATCGCTACTATCGTTAATGAGGTATCCGGTAATTTTGCCATTACTCGATCTAATCCAAGTTTTCGTTTTGTTGTTCCAAATGCGCCTTCAACTGCATTTCGTTCTTTACCATCTTCATAAATCTGTTTTCGTTCTTCTTGCTTGATCTCTTGTGTCTTTCTTCCTAATGCCGGTCCTGATAGTCGGATATTTCTTTCCTTACACCAGTCTCTGTTTACTCGGTTGGGATATACTTTGTCTCCTATAATTGCTTTCGGATAAAAACCAAACATCTTTTTGTATTGCTCTGCTGCTACTGGAAGTAGTGATGCTTCAGGTATATTGTCCCATGACATGTTCGTTATGAATGCGTACCCTCCTACCAATCCTATCGCTACCTTTGATCCAAATTCTGTAGGTGTATGTTCCTTTCCTCTGACTATTGGTCTTACATGTGGCTGGGATATACTTACTATTCGGTCTTCACATCTATGCGTCTTATTGTCATACATCTCTTTCTGTTGCTTATATACCGTCCTTATCACTTCAAGTTTCTCTTGTAATTGTCGGTTCAGTATGGATATTGAGGCTCCTTTTGATATGAGATTATCGATTATACCGAGATTTCTTGCTACATACTGTAGTTGTTTCCTTATATGCTTCCTTGTGAACTTAGCGGTTGGCTTGCGGGTTTTTGTATACTCCAGATAATCCTTTCTTGCCACTTGCCTGTATGTCCTGGGTTTGTATTCGTACTTTTCTATGATTGATTTATACAGGATATCTATTATCTCTTCAGTCAATTCTCGCGACTGATTCAGTAATCCTATATCTGTAGGGTACTTTATATCCTGTGGACAACATGTCGCATCAAGTATCAGTGTTCCTCTATTGTTTTCTTCTTCTACGATCTCATCATTATCGTCGTTTTCTTCTTCCACTTCTGATGCAGGTATATCCATCAATCCAAACGCTTCTTGTGCAAATACTTCTTCTGTTATCCTCATGATCATCTCTGCCGGTATTCGTTTACGGAAATGTACCATCAGTGAAGCATCAAACGGAGGCTCAGGAGTATAACTCATCATCCCACAGAAATACTGCATATGAGGATTCTCCATAATATGCTCTCTTGTCTTCTCGTCTGTGAGGCTCTCTGTTATTTGGATATACAGTGCTCCAAAGGCCAGTCGTGATGATTTCGCTATTTGACCTTCTGATCCTTTGAAATTCTTAGCGTATTCTTCTTCTATTAGTCTCCATGGCATCAGATCAGCTAGTTTTACCCACTTACTTTCCGGGTTCAGTTATACGTTATATGGTAACTCTATTTTATACTGATCAAACGATGTATTTCTGTACATTTGGTGTTCCTATCTGCATTGCTATTTGATATATGTAAATATATCATCTGCAGATATTATTCCATATTATCGCTGAGAATGCCAGATATACCGAGGTTTCTAATTCTTTCAGTAATCCCTATATAGACGATTAGCTTACTTCTTTACTAGCGGCTAGTGTTGAGATAAATATCACCAGAGTTAATGATACAGATCACGCCAAGCGTATGAAAGGAGTTTTTATTGTTAGGCATGAAAAAGCCGGGGTTCTTTATGCACCCCAGCTTGTGCATGCTGTTTACCATTCTATGATGTATTCGCTTTTTTACAGATTCATTTATCCGCCTAACAGGAAATCGGTCAGTTTGATTATCTTGATCCCATCCTGTGTAACGGGATTATCGCAGTTACCGGCGATGACAAGTTTCTCATAATTGTCACTGATTTTTAGGAGTGGCGAAATCTCACGCTCTCTCGTGGCAGAATTATTCATAGATTCCGTCACCTGAATATACATCTTCTCGTTTGTGTTTGTGGCGATAAAGTCTACCTCTTTATCTCCAATCTTGCCAATTGCCACATCGTAACCGCGTCTGAGCAATTCAAAATACACGATATTCTCTATGATATGTCCGATATCCATATCCCTAAGGCCGAGTAGATAGTTGCGTAGACCGATATCTACAATGTAATACTTACCAAGTGTGCGTAGATATTCCTTACTTTTGATGTCGAAGCGCTTGATCTCATAGAATACGAACGACTCCACCAGCGCACCTACATATGCCTGAATGGTCTGCACGGCGGGGATACCCTTTCGCCTGTTGCTGTCAAGCAGTTTTTCGTCCATCAGCGTATTTCCGATAGAGGTTATTGATGTGGTGTTGCCGATATTGTCGGCCAAAAACATTATGATCTTTCTCAACAACTCCGAGTTCGTGATCTGCCGCTGGCTCCTGCGTTTCTCCCTCTCTAAAATATCACGAACCACAACGGTAGAATATACACCATCCAACAACGTAAACACCTTATCTGTATCCAAACCTACGTCAGCGATTCCTGGCATGCCGCCAAACTTCATGTATGCGGTTAATAACTCGCCCGGCTCGTAACTATCACCTCCAGCGTCATAGATACGTTTGCGTATCCCGCCTGCTGGATTTTTTGTTTCCCTGACCGTGTAACCGTGGAAGTCAATAAACTCACGAAAAGAAAGCGGGAGTATTTTGATCTCTACAATTCTTCCGGCAAGATAGGTCGCGTACTCTGATGAGAGTAGGTAGGTGTTTGAGCCGGTTACATAGATATCACAGTCAAAATCGATGCGAAAGGAGTTGATTGCGTCCTCCCACCTCTCTACCCGCTGTACCTCGTCCAAAAACAGATACGCCCGTTTACTAACAGGTAGGTGATCTTTTACATATTGGTATAACGCTTCAGAGCTCATTCCCCGGAATTCCATCGACTCAAAATTTATCTCTATGACTTGCTCATCAGTTATGCCGTTATTACGCAAATGTCGTGCCATCAATTTCATCAGACTGGATTTACCGCAGCGGCGGATTCCTGTGATGACCTTAACGGGTTCAGTATCCTGAAACGCGATTAGACGGTTCAAGTAAAGATCACGGTTATGCAATTTTGTATTACTTTTTATCATTAAATCACCTTTCGCTGATAGTATACTACAAATCACGCTAAATAATCAAGTTTATAGTGTTGATGTTTATAAACTTCATAATACTACGAATTTGTAGCATAGATTTAGTAACAGGCGATTATGAAATTACTTTTATTCAACGGAATCGTTATCTTTGCACGATGTGGTTGGAAGTGTCGGATCAGATAAAACACAAAGTGTGTTAATGTGTGGGGTGAGTGTTTGAGTTATTTCTGCTACCTAGCTCATATTGCGGCAACTCCACTCTTAGAGCTCAGATAATGTGAAGCTGCTGCAAAGGCAGTTGGAGAT